>DASTVC010000730.1:0-2330 GCA_035759295.1 Longimicrobium sp.
ACGCGGAGGAGACGGCCTACCACCACCCGCGGGCGGCGTCCCTGGGGGAGGATGTGGAGTTTTACCTGGTGAACGGCGAGCCGGTCAGCGACTCGTTGATCGCACCGCTCAAGGCGCAGCGGTTCGAGAGCTTCACCGCGCTCGTGCGCCACCTGCTGCAGTAGAGGGAAGCGCGATGGCGACGAACGAATCGGAGTTGGAGCGCCTCGCCCGTGACGCGGAGGCCGCCGAGGCGGCACGCGAGGCGGCCGAGCGCGTGGTTGCGGCCCGCACAGAGCTGCTGCGGCACGCGCGCAGGTACCGAGAGGCGATCGAGCGGGCGCGTGGTCGGACGGAGCGCATGGCCGCGCTGCGTGCAGCGAATCCCGCTTACGCCCGCGGCGGCATTCCCGCGCTGATCCGCGCGGGGCTGGTCAGCGTGGGACGAATCATGGTAGTCCTGCCTTTGGACGTGATCCTGCTGGCCGCGGGCATCGCGTTCCTGATCAGCCTCTACCACAACTTCGGGATGGAGGAGCCGCCGCTGTGGATGAAGGCAACGGTCGCCGGCGCCATCGTCCTGCTGGAGCTGATCCTTAATCACCACCTCTCCGCGGACGCGCAGCGGCCCGGCCGCCATCCGAGCGTCACCGGCCCGCTTGTCCTGGGTGCGTTGCTGTGCGTGGCGGTGCCGCTGTTCGCGTTCGCCGCCGTGTACACGCAGTTGCTCGCGGACGGGCACCGACTCGACGTGGCTGATGTCGCACTCCTCAGCGGCGTGATCGCCCTCGCCGGTGTGGTGCACGCCTCCACCATCTTCGACAGGGGTGCCTTCTTCGACGGCCTGGGCCGCCTCGGCTACACCCTCAGCCTCGGTCTGCTCGCACGGGGCCGGCGCTCCGACCTGGCCTCCGCCAGACGCGAGCGCGACCGCGCAGGCAGTGCGGCCTCTGAGTACCAGTCGCAGATCGCCGCGTACCGCGCCACGGTGGCGACCGCGGAGATCCCGCCCGAGATCTTGATCGCCGAGTACGACGCGCCGCTCATCAACGATGCGGTGGGCGCGGAGGTCGTGGCCACTGCCCCGCCGCCAGCCGCTGGTGCGCGGCCCGCCGCGGCGACGCCTCCGGGCAACGCAGATGCAGCCCCGACGGTCGCACCGGCGGCGGAGCCGGGCACCGCATCCGAGGCGGATCTGGGCGACTACTACAGACGCCTCCTCGAGGGGCAGATACGCGACCAGGATGCCGAGCTGAACCCCGAACCCGGAGGATGAGTGATGAGCGCTGTGACATCCCGACCCCGCGAGAGCGGGATCTCCGTCACCGCCGCAGCCGGCGTTCTCACCGCAGGCTTCGCCGTCGCCGGGCTGCTGCTCCGTGGAGCGAGCGCGGCCGCGCGAGCCGCCGCGCGTGCTGCGGCCCGGACGCTGGAGGAAGAAGTCGGCGGATCGCTGGAGGCGCTGCCGCGGCTGGACGCCGCGCACCGCTCGCGCCTGGAAGCCCTCGCGCCCACCTTGGCGCGCCTCGATGCGGCGGAGGGCATCCGCCTGGAGGCAGCGGTGCGGCTCGGCGGCCTCGCGCTGCCTGGAGATGCGGCACTCGAGCCGCTGACCACGACGCTCGCGGCCGCCAGCACGCCGCTTGAGGCACGCCGCGCCTGCGACGCGCTCCTGGAGCGCGCCGCCGAGGCTCACCAGAAGCTCCTCACCGCTCGGCTCGTCCAGGCCTGCGAGCGGGCCTCAGTGGTGGCCGGATTCCCCAGCGTGCAGGTGCGGCATCACGCTACCGGCGTGCGCTTGGTGGCGACCAACCCCGCCGGCCTGGCTCTGGTGACCGAGATCGAGACCGACCCGTCGGGTGAGCCTGCGCTGGCGACGGAGGTGGTGGGCGTGCGCGACGGAAGCTGCGGTTCCGTGCTCGACCGCTTCGACGAGGCGCTCGAGCAGGAGGGCGTGCGCTCGTCGGCGCCGCGCCGACGCTACACCGGCGGCGTCTGCGCGCTTGCGGCGGCGCGCGAGTATGCCCGGCGGCCTGCACACTCCAAGCAGCACGTGGCGGAGACACCCGAGCCGCCCGAGGGAGATCGCCGGGCCACCCGCGCCCGCGCCGTGCGTGCCGGCGGGCGCCGGTAAAGGAGCGGGCAATGCCGCCAATGACGACTGCGCTCCCACCTCTCGCCACGCCCGGACGCGGTCTGACGCCGCCCGTACGAGCGACGGTGATCGACCCCGTCCTCCAGGCCTACGAAGGGGGCTTTGCTGCACTGGCACTCAGCGGGCGCAGCCTCTACGACCTCGCCACCGACGGCGAGGGTCACGTCCTCACTGTAATGGAGTTGCTGCGAAGGGA
>DASTVC010000731.1:0-7131 GCA_035759295.1 Longimicrobium sp.
CGAAACTGCCGGGGGAGGTTGACGCGCCCGACTGGCTGTCGAAGCGGGATCGAATTCTCTCCTTTCTCCCGCGCAGCGGGGGAGAGGGGCCGGGGGAGAGGGGGCCCTGTCGGGCGCCAGTTCGACGCCTTTCGTAGCGCGATCGACTTCTCCCCTCTCCGTGAGGAACGAACGGGGAGGGGCCGGGGGAGGGGCACCCCGCGGACGCAGTTCGATGTGTTTCGGCGGGCTTCGAGCTTCGGATCACATCCATTGAGACACCAACCGGACTTCAGATAGATGCAAGTACCTCTGCTGGACCTGACGCTGCAGCACCGCGCGATCCGCGACGAGACGCTGGGTGCCCTTACGCAGGTGGTGGACGACCAGCGCTTTATCCTGGGCCCCGTGGTGGACCAGTTCGAGCGCGAGATCGAGGCGTACCTGCCGGTAAAGCACGCGGTGGGCAACGCCAGCGGCACCGACGCCATCCTCCTGGCCCTGCGCGCATTCGACTGCGGACCGGGCGACGAGGTGGTCACCTCGCCGTTCACCTTCTTCGCCACCGCGGGCGCCATCCACAACGTCGGCGCGCGCCCCGTGTTCGCTGACATCCAGCCCGACACCTTCAACCTGGACCCCGCCGCCGCGGATGCCGCCTGCACCGAGCGGACGAAGGTGGTGATGCCCGTGCACCTGTTCGGGCAGATGGCCGACATGACGGCATTCCGCGCGCTGGGCGACGGCCGCGGCGTGAAGATCGTCGAGGATGCGGCGCAGGCCATCGGCGCGCGGCAGCGGGCGACGGACGGCGAGTGGTTCGCCACGGGCGTGCTGGGCGACGCGTGCACCTTCAGCTTCTTCCCGACGAAGAACCTGGGTGCGTTCGGCGACGCGGGGATGACGGTGACGGGCGACGACGCCACGGCCGAGCGGCTGCGCAAGCTGCGCGTGCACGGCGGGCGGCAGATGTACCATCACGAGGAGGTGGGCTACAACTCGCGGCTGGACGCGCTGCAGGCGGCGGTGCTGAGCGCCAAGCTGCCGCACCTGCGCGGCTGGAGCGATGCGCGCCGCCGCAACGCGGGCTTCTACGACCAGGCGCTGGCGGGGATCGAAGGCATCGTCACGCCGCCGGTGCGGCCGGAGAACGAGTCCATCTTCAACCAGTACACGATTCGCGTGCTGGACGGCCGCCGCGACGCGCTGGCGGATCACCTGCGCGAGGCGGGGATCGGCTCCGGCGTGTACTATCCCGTCCCGCTGCACCTGCAGGAGTGCTTCGCCTACCTGGGCTATCGGGAAGGCCAGTTCCCGGAGAGTGAGCGCGCCTGCCGCGAGGTGCTCTCGCTCCCGGTGTTCCCGGAGCTCACCGAGGCGCAGCTGGCGTACGTGGCGGAGAGTATCGGCGCCTTCTTCGGCCGGTAGGGAAAGTGCGTTAGTGCGGAAGTGCGTGAGTGCGGAAGCAGGACCGGCGCGAGTGTCGGACGTTCGCGCTTCAGTTCCACTAACGCACTAACGCACTAACGCACTTACGCACTCACGCACTCACGCACTTTGTCAGCGTAGAAGATTTTCGTTGGGCGCGGGAACGGATGCGCATAAATTGAGCGGAGTACGCGGTGGTCCTGCCGCCGCGGCGCGTTTGATGTGCACGTCCGTACCGTGGGGTGTTCATGTTCATCGTCGCGCACAACGGCGCCCGCGTGTGGGGCGGCGCCGAGCGGGCCGTGGCGCTGCTGCTGGCCGGGCTGCAGCAGCGCGGCCACCGCGTGCTGCTGCTCTGCAACGACGGTGTCGTCGCCCGCCCGGCGCGCGAGCTGGGCGTGGACGCGCGGATCCTGCCGCTGGGCGGGGATGTGTCCGTGCACCACGCCGCCCGCCTGGCGCACCTGCTGCGCGAGCTGCGGCCGGACGCGCTGCTGGTGGGGATGTTCAAGAAGGCCTGGCTGGCGGGGCTGGCGGGGCGGATGGCGCGGGTGCCGCGCGTCGTGGTCCGCGTGGGGCTGGAGACGGACGTGCCGCGCAACGCCAAGTACCGCTTCGCCTTCCGCCGCCTGGTAGACCATGTGGTGGTGGTCGCGGAACGGCTGCGCCCCGCCTACGCCACGCTGCCGGGATACGCGAACGGGCGGCTGTCCGTCATCCCCAACGCCGTGCATCCGCCGGCCCCCCGCTGCGGCAGGGCGGTGCGGGCGGAGCTCGGCATACCGCCGGACGCGCGCTGCGTGGGCTCCGTCGCGCGGCTGGTGCAGCAGAAGCGGCTGGACCGGCTGCTGGACGCCGTTGCGCGGCTGCCCGACGACGTGCACTGCATCCTGGCCGGCGACGGGCCCCTGCGGGGCGCGCTGGAGCGGCAGGCGGCGGCGCTGGGGATTGCCGATCGCGTGCACTTTCTGGGGCACCGCGCGGACGTGGCGGACGTGCTGGACGCGCTCGATGTTTTCGCCATGACCTCCGACCGCGAGGGGATGAGCAACGCCATGCTCGAGGCGCTGGCGGCGGAGGTGCCCGTCGTAAGCACGCGCGTCAGCGGCACGGACGAGGCGCTGCGACCTGTCTGTGGTGGCGTGGCGCCGGGGGTGGTGGTGGAGTTCGATGCGGACGCGGTGGCGGATGGCATCCGCGGCGTTCTGGACGATGATTGCCGGCGCCACGCCATGGGCGCCGCGGCGGGGCTGCGCGCGCGCGGCGAGTTCGGCTTTCCGCGCGTGCTGGATGCGTGGGAGCGGGTGCTGGCCGGCGGACCGGCCGATCTACAGGCAGCGGAAACGGATGTGAGCGTGGGAGATCTGCGGAGTGCGTAAGTCGAATCACGAGCAGGCTCAGGGGAGCGCGATGCGGCCACTTTCGCACTCTCGCACTCCCGCACTTCCGCACTGATGTTCATCCTCGCCCACAACAGTTCCAAGGCGTTCGGCGGAGGGGAGATCGGGACGGTGCTGCTGCTGGCGGGTCTGCAGCGCCGCGGCCACCGCGTCCTGATGCTCTTTCGCGACCCCGAAAAGGCGGACCGCGCCGCATCCTACGGCATCCCCACCGGCGTGCAGCGGATCGGCGGCGACGCCATGCTGCACGACGCGGCGCGCCTGGCCGCGCGGCTGCGGCGGGAGCGGCCGGACGCGGTCATTCTCACGACGTTCAAGAAGGTCTTTCTCTCGGGGCTCGGCGCGCGGATGGCCGGGGCCCCGTTCGTCGTGCAGCGCATCGTGCTGCAGGGCGACACGCCGGCGCGCGGCGGGCGCTACCGGCTGGCGCTGCGGCGGATGGTGGACCGCGTGGTGCTGAACGCCGACGCCATGCGCGCGCCCTTCCTGGCCGGCGACCCCGCGCTCGATCCGGCGAAGGTGGTGACGATCCTGGACGGCGTCCGCGCCCCCGTCCGCGGTGGCGAGCCCGGTGCCGTCCGCCACGAGCTGGGGATTCCGGCGGATGCGCTCGTCGTGGGCTCCGTGGCGCGGCTGGCGGGTCAGAAGCGCTTCGACCGCCTGCTGCGCGCGCTGGCCATGCTGCCGGAGCCCGTCCACTGCCTGATCGCGGGCGACGGGCCGGCGATGGAGGGGATTCGCTCCGTCGCGGCGGAGTTGGGGATGGCGGATCGCGTGCACCTGGCCGGCTTTCGCCGCGACGTGGGCGACGTGCTGGCGGCGATGGACGTGTTCGCCATCTCGTCGGACCGCGAGGGGTTCGCGAACGCCATGCTCGAGGCGATGGCGTCCGGCATCCCCGTGGTCAGCACGGACGTCAGCGGCGCGCGCGAGGCGCTGGACGCGGCGCCCGGAGAGCCGCCCGTGGGCATCGTCACCGGCTTCGGCGAGGCGGAGCTGGCGGAGGCGATCGGCGGGCTGCTGCGCGACGCGGACGGACGGCGGCGGATGGGGGCGGCGGCGCGGGAGCGGGCCCTGGGGCGCTTTGGCGAAGAGCGGTTCCTGGACGAGTGGGAGCGGCTGCTGGAGGACGGCGTCCGCGCGTCGAGGGGCGGATGAGGATCGCCATTCACGTGGACGGCCCCATCATCCGCGGCAACGAGCGGCAGGTGATCCGCATCGCCGCGGGGCTGCGCGACCGCGGACACCACGTCGCGGTCAGCTGCCGGGCGGAGGGGCCGGTGCGCGATGAGCTGTCGGCGCTCGGCATCCCCACGACCGGCGTTCGTCCCGGCGGCGACGCGGACCTGTGGAACGCGGGCCGGTTCGCCGACTGGCTGCGCCGCGAACGCGCGGAGGCGGTGCTGCTCACGTCGTGGAAACGGACGATGATCGGCGCGGCGGCGGCGGCGGCGGCGCGGGTGCCGCGCATCGTCTACCGCATCGGCGACGTGCACCCCATCGGCTTGCTGGAGCGGGTGGCGCTGCGCCAGTGGTACACCGACGTCATCGCCAACAGCCGCGCCGTGGGGGAGGCCGTGGCGGCCGCCGTGCCGCGGGCGGCGGGAAAGGTGCACGTGGTCGTGAACGGGATGGAATCTGCCGTCTCCTCTCCAGCGCCGGTGCGGCGGGAACTGGGGATTCCGTATGATGCGATCCTGCTGGGCGCGGTCGGCGGGGTGGAGCGCCGCAAGGGATTCGACCTGCTGATCGGCGCGATGGCGGCGCTGGACGGCCGGGTGCACGCGGTGCTCGCCGGCGGCGGGCGGGATGCGGATCGAGCGCGGCTGCAGGCGCAGGCGGAGCAGCGGGGCGTGGGGAATCGCGTCCACTTCCTGGGCCGGCGGCCGGATGGGCCCGCGGTGACCGCCGCCTGCGACGCCTTCGTGCTCCCCAGCCGCTCGGAAGGCTTCAGCGTGGCGATGCTGGAGGCGATGGCCGCGGGTCGGCCGACCGTCGCGGCCGACGTCGGCGGCGCGTGGGAAGGTCTCGCGCCGCGCGACGGCCGCCCCGCCGCCGGGTGGATCGTCCCCGTCGACGATGCGGACGCGCTGGCGGGTGCGCTGCGCGAGGTGGTGGACGGCATCCGCGAGGGCGCGGCGGAGGTGGGGGCTCGCGCGGCGGAGGCGGCGTGGCGCGCCAACCACTGGTTTACGCTGGATGCGATGATCGATGGATACGAGGCCGTGCTGGCCGGCCGCGCTGCGGATGGGGTGCGGTGAGCGACTTTCTCTTTTCCACGGCGCCGCGCCCGGACGGCGAGCTGGAGCGCATCCTCCGGCGCCGCCTGGGGCCGGTGACCGCATCCGTCGACGCGTGCACGCGGGAGTGGGGATCGCTGGCCGTCGCCCGTGCCGCGCACGATCCCGCGGCCGTGATGGACGACGCGGGGGGCATCACCGTCCTGCTGGGCGAGCCGTTTCTGCGGGTCGATTCGCTCCCCGCGGGACCGGCGGTGGATCCAGAGCGCCGTGCAGCCCTGCATCGCCTGCTGCTGGATGGAGGCGAGACGGACTGGGAGGACCGGCTGGACGGCCCCTTCGCCGCGCTGTCGATCGATCCGGCGCGCGGGACCGGCTCCATCGTCACCGACCTGTTCGGGTGGATCACCGTCTTTGCCGCGCAGACGGAGGGCGAGCGGGGTGTGTCGCTGGTGCTGGGGACGCACGTGGATGCCGTCGCCGAGGCGGCGGGGGTGGCGGGCGACGTCGATCCCGTTTCCGCCGTGGAGCTGATGGGGTACCTGACCATCGCGTATCCGCGAACGCTGTATCCCGCCGTGCGGCAGGTGGAGCCGGGCTCCGTGCGCCGCTTCGGCGAGTACGGGTGGACGGGCGGGGCGCGCGCGTACTGGCGGCCGGAGGAGAGCACCCCGTTCGCGTCTCCGGACGAGGCGGCGGAGGCGCTGCGGAACGCGCTGGTGGACGACGTGCGGCTGGCGGTGGAAGGCCACGCGCGCGTCGGCATGCTGCTGAGCGGGGGCGAGGACGCGCGCGCCGTGCTGGGTGCGATCCCGCGCGGGGTGCAGGTGGACTGCTTCGTCTACGGCGAGGCGGACAACCGGGAGATCCGCAGCGCGCGCCGCGTGGCGCACGCGTACGGCGCCTCCGTTACCTTCGCGCGGCGGCCGCCGGGGCACGACATCGCCCACTTCGAGGACGTCGCCGGGATGGTGGGCTCGCAGAACGAGTTCATCGACGTGCACGGGTACGGCTTTCACGCGTCGCTGCGGATGAACGAGTATCCCGTGATGCTGGGCGGATATTCGTCCGACGCGCTGCTCAAGGGCGACAACGTGCGCCGCTGGGCGCGCCGTCGGCTGCGGCGGGGCGAGGCGCCCGGCATCCGCGAGGCGCGCCCGCCGGTGCTCGCCGGCGTGCGTCCGGAGCTGCTGGCCCAGGCCGGCGCGCGGCGGACGGAGTTCCGTCGGTGGATGGCGGAGCTGCGGCCGGCTTCGGCGGATGAATGGTCGTTCATTTATCCATTCAGCATGCGCAAGTACGCCACGGTGTTCGGCGGCAACCGGCGGCTGATGCGGATGCACGAGCCGTTCATGAGCAACCGGGTGGTCCGGCTGGCCGCGTCGGTGCCGCAGGCGTGGAAGCTGGACCGCGCGCTCTTCTACCGCGCCATGCGGCCGCTGCTGGCGCCCTCGTGGTACGTGCCCCACACGCGAAACCGCCTGCCGTACTTTCCGCACCCCGTCAACGCCGCCGCGCGTCCGCTGCTGGGCCTGGCCCGCGGCGCCCGCGCGCTGCTCACGGGCACGTGGAACGCCGGCCAGGAGAGCTGGCCCAGGTGGGACGACCTGGTCCGCATTCCCCTGATGCACGAAAAGACCGCCGCGCACCCCGTTGCCCATTCCCCGCTGCGAGCCGTCTTCGACGCGGACGATCCGGCGCGCGCCGTGGCCGAATGGCCGGGGCTGAGCCAGCTGGTTGCGCTGCAGCTTGCCTTTCTGACGCGCGGATGATGGGGACAGCCGCCGACTTCAGGGTGCTTCGAAAGGCATCGCACTGCGTCCGCGGGATGCCCCTCCCCCGGCCCCTCCCCGTTCGTTCCTCCCGGAGAGCGGAGAATTCGCGGGTCGACGACAAAGATCCAGCTGGCGCCCGCAGGCGCCTCCCCTCACCCGGCCTCTCCCCCCCGAACTGCAGGGGGGAGAGGAGAACTTCGATCGCGCGCGACAAACTTCACTCCACACCCCCTCTCCCCCGCGGTTTGGGGGAGGGGTCGCCGGGCCATTGCGAGGAACGAGCAAAAGGGCCCGGCGGGGGAGAGGGCC
>DASTVC010000732.1:0-9624 GCA_035759295.1 Longimicrobium sp.
GCCCCCACAACCCCGCGGGGCAGATGGGGCTGTTCGAGTAGGGCCCTCACCCCGGGGGCCCTCACCCGGCTCGTTCCTCGCCTGCCCTCTCCCACAAACTGCGTGGGAGAGGGGATAAACGTCGCAAAAGCCCGCTGAGCGTTGCCTACGACGCGGGACAGACCCGTCCGGGCGAACACCACCGCGCATCGGTCGGCGCCGGTGCTGGACCTCCGCCACGCCGCCACCCCGAACAAAAAGCCCCCGCGCAAATCGCTTTGCGTTGGGGCTTTCGTTGCGCTGGCTTGCAGCCGGCGCGAATCGGCAGGCGGACCGGCTCCCCCGCGTCAGGGCACCGTCAGTGCGGAGCGCGCGACCACGCCGGCCCGGTTGGCCGCGACGATGCGGTAGCGGCCCGGAATCAGCGCCAGCACGGGCAGAACGCCACCGGCGACGACGAACTGGTCGACGGGCACGGCGTCGTCGGACTCGTCGGCGAGAAACGCCTGCACCAGGTACGGGCCCTCGCCGCGAGAGACGGCGTCGGCAATCGCGGCGTCCAGGGGGATGGGGGTGCGCCCGGCGCGGGAGAAAAGCCAGTCCGGCCGGCCCTGCACCGTCCGGGTCCGCGGCGTGAACACCTGGAAGTCCACGCTCCCGAATCCCTCCGCCGTGCTGCGGTACCATCCCTCGCCGTCCCGCAGCACCACCGGCTCCGCCAGCCAGCCGCGCTCCTCGGCGCGGCGGTATGGCCGGGGCTCCAGCGCCGGCGCGCCACGCTCGCGCATCTCCGTCTGGTCGATGGAGAGCGGCGCCAGTCCTCGCCGCTCCAGCCACGAGGCCAGCCACTGCGTGCCCCCCGGCCGCGGGACCTTGACCACGTGGCTATACCCCGCGTGCACCAGCACCCTGGCGCCGGGATCGATGGCGAAGGTACGGGCGTGGATGTTCTCCGCGGCCATGCTGTCGCGCAGCGAGTTGCAGCGGTTGGGGTCGTCCGCCGTGGGGCGGCAGCCGGCCGGATAGGTGTCGTACGGCACCAGTGTGTAGCCCATGCGCAGCGCCTCGCGCAGAAGCTGCCCGAACACCGGCTCGCGCGTGTACATCCCCGTGGACAGCACCGGGTACCGGTTGGCCGCCAGCGCATCCCCGCTCCGCGAGCTGAGCGCCTCCACCGCCAGGTAGCGGTAGCCCAGGTCGTACAGCCCCCGCAGCAGCTGCAGGGTGAGCACCCGTCCCTGGGGCACGTGATGGCCCTCGTTCACCATCACCAGCCGCCGCTCCCGGGCCGCGTCCAGGATCGCCTGGACGGCCGGGACGGGGGTCAGCGCGTCGAATTCCCCGGGCAGCTCCGCGGGCGGACGCGCGTCCCGCGGCTCCAGGGCCAGCGCGCCCGCCGCATCGCCCACCATCGCCCGCACCCACCCCCGCAGCTCACGCAGGGAGGCGCGCCACTGTTCGGGCGCCTCGGGGTGGGCGGCATCCATCTCCTCCAGGGACAGCCAGGTGGCCAGGTACCCCGCGCTCTCCATGTCGCGAAGCACGGGCGCCGCGCTGGGGAGCTCCGCCAGCACTCGCTCCTGCGCCGCCGCGCGCTCGCGGGCCGTCGCCGCGATCGCCCCCCACTCCGGGAGGGCGCGGAGCGAGGCCAGGTCGGTGTCGCGCTCCAGCAGCAGGTCGAACTCCGCGAAGCCCGCGTCCAGCGCGCGCCGGAGCAGCTCCAGCGCCCGGGCCGGCTGGCCGGCGAGCGCCGCGCTGCACGCCGCGTTGTACAGGTCCAGTGCCGAAGGAGTGGTCATCGACGTGAGGCGAAGGTAAAGCGCGGCTGAGGCGGGATAGTCGCGGCGGCGGTACGCGGCCTCGGCCTCCGTCCGCAGCGAATCCGCCGCCTGGGCCGCCAGCGGCGCCCCGCACAGGAGCAGGGCGGCCGCCGCGGCCAGGGCGGCGCGGACCACGGTTTGACGCATCGGGCGCATCGTCCTTACCGGTTCTGCGGATTTCGGGTGCACTCGAACGGTCGTGTTCTCCACGCGGAGCCGCGGAGACCGTGTGCCGGGCTCCGCGGCTCTCCACGGTTCTCCGCGTCGCCGCGTGAGATCATCGCCAGCCCGAATGCCAAACGGAACAGGGAATCGGGATTACGGGTCGCCGGCCTCGTCCTCGGCTTCGTTCCGGGAGCCGCGCATCTGGTCGAACAGGCGCGAGATCAGGCGCCGGTCGCGGGTCACGATCTCCGCCTCGGCGCGCATCTCCTGGCGGAACGGCAGGCGCCGGCGGTGCGTGGTCACCAGCTCGGGCGGAACCGAGACCTCCACCAGGTACTGCATGTCGCCGTCGCTGCCGCTTTCCATGGGCAGCTGCGACACCCGCGCCACCTTGCCGAGGACCGCCCCGAACTCGCGCGACGGAAAGCTCTCCAGCCGCAGGATCACCCGCTGCCCGGCTTCGACCTTCCCCGCGCCGGCCGAGGCCAGGAACACGCGGCCCACGGGACGCCCGGCGGCGGGGAGAATGGCCAGCAGGGGCGCGCCCTCTTCCACGAACTGGTGCTCGCCCACCACGCGGAACAGCGACACCGACCCGGTCGAGGGCGCCCGCAGCACGTGGTCCTGGTCCCACCGCGACAGGGCGCCGCGCAGGGTGCCCACGGCGGCGCGCAGGGCCAGCCCCTGGTTGCGCCCCTCGTCGTCCACCTCGCGGCGCAGGTCGAGCACCCGCGCGCGGGTGGCGGAAAGCTGCACGTCAAGCGAGGCCAGGGCGCTCTCCCCGTCCTGCAGGGTGGACCGGCGCTGCAGGTACTCGGCCTCGGCGTGGTCCACGTCCGCCTGGGAGATCAGCTCGCGGGCCAGCATGGCGCGCGCGCGCTCGTGCTCACGCCGGGCCAGCGCCACCTGGTCGGCCAGCACGCGCTGCTTGGCGACGGCCGCGTCGCGCGCCAGCTGCTGGTCGGCGATCTGCCGCTCCAGCTCCGCCGCCTGCCGCGCGTCGTATCCTCCGGTGGAGGACGAGCGGTAGTCCGAGAGCGCCTGCAGCAGCGATGCGTACGCCGGGTGCAGGTCGCCCAGGCTGAGCGTGGGGTCGAACGCCGCGGCGCGCACCGCCGCGTCGTCGCCCAGCTCCGCCTCGAACGTCTCCAGCCGCGCGGCCAGGTCAAAGACGTGCTCCCAGCGCGCCGCGCTGCGCAGCACCACCAGCGGATCGCCCGGCTGCACCGGCTCGCCGTCGCGCACGAACAGGTGCGCCACCTCGCCGCTGGAGCGGGGCACCAGCCGCACCGGCGGCACGGGCGTGGTGAGCACCGCCTCGCCGCGCACCACGTCGGGGTAGCGCACCAGCCATCCCACCGCGAAGAGCACCGCCACCGTCAGGAACACCAGCGTGGTTCCCCAGCGCACCAGCCAGTGTGGCACGAAGCCGATGATGTCCTGCAGCTCCTCGCTGCGCAGGTTCAGCCGCGGCTGCGCGTCGTCCCCCCCGTCCGCGATGGGGCGCGGGGCACTGAAGTCGTCCCGCGGCGGGGCCACGGGGACCGGGGCGCGGGCCACGTCGGTCCGGGCAGGCGCCGGAGCGGCGGACGCCTCCGCCGGCGCCGCGGTCTCGCGCGCCGCGGCGGGCGGCGCGGTCAGGGCGCCCCCGGTCGAGAAGACCGGGATGCGGCGGTCGCCGGCCGCCAGGAACCTGGATCCGTCCGCCTCGGTGAACACGCGCGCGGCGGCCGACTCTTCCGCCGTGAGCTTTACGCCCGGGAGCGGCACCACCTCGCCCGCGTGCAGGAGCACGGAGCCGTCGCCGTCGTCCAGCACCATGGCGGGGTCGCCGCGGTTCTCCTGGCCCGGGACGGCGCCCCCCGCGGGGAGCACCACCCGCTCCCCGCCCGCGATCAGGATGCGGCGGCCGGAGTCGTCCACCAGCACCCGCGCGGAATCGGCCTCCTGCGCCGTCAGCGGGAGCGGCAGGATGGGGATGCGCTGGCCGGCGAAGCACACGTGGGTGCGCCCCGTCTCGTCCACCTCCACGCGCGCGGGGTGCCCGGGAAGGGCCTCCAGCGCGGCGGCGGAAGGTCCGGCGGGGGCCCCGCCGCCGCCTTCGGGGATGGGAATCTGCTCGCGGCCCAGCAGCAGCACGCGGCGGCCGTCCTGGTCCTCGGCCACCCGCGGCTCGGGGACGGGGCCGCCCGGGTGCACGCCCGGCAGCTCGATCCGCTCGTGCCCGAACAACAGCACGCGGCGGCCGCCGCCGTCCACCAGCAGCCGGATCCCCGACGGGGCCGTCTCGTTGGGCATGGGCATGGCCATCAGCTCCCCAGCTCCAGCTGGTTCTTCACCAGCGTGTAGTAGTGCCCGCGCAGGGCGGCAAGCTCGTCGTGCGTTCCCTTCTCCACCACGCGGCCGCGGTCCATCACCACGATCTGGTCGGCGTTGCGCACCGTGCTGAGCCGGTGGGCCACGATCACCACCGTGCGGCCGCGGAACTCGTCCTGCAGCGCGCCCATGATGGCCTTTTCGTTGTTGGCGTCCAGCGAGCTGGTGGCCTCGTCGAACAGCAGGTACCGCGGCTGCTTGTAGACGGCGCGGGCGATCAGCAGCCGCTGCTGCTGCCCCTGGCTCATCCCCAGGCCGTCGCGCCCCACGCGGGTGTTGTATCCCAGGGGGAGCGCCTCCACGTAGCCGCGGATGTTGGCCACCGTCACCGCGTGCAGCAGGCGGCGCTGGTCCACCACGTCGTCGCCCACGGCCACGTTCCCCGCGATGGTGTCGGAAAAGAGCTGGCCGTCCTGCAGCACCGCGCCGCACTCGCTTCGCCAGGTGCGGGCGGAGATGGAGGCGAGCGGGCTGCCGCCCACCCCGATCTCGCCCTTGGAGGGGACGTAGAACTTGAGCAGCAGCTTGAGCAGCGTGGTCTTGCCACTGCCGCTGGCCCCCACGATGGCGGTCACCTTGCCCTCGGGGATGTCCATGTCCACGTCCTTCAGCACCTCCTCGCCCAGGGCACCCCCGTAGCCAAAGCTGACGCCGCGCAGGGAGAGGGAGCCGTCCTCGGGAAGGGTGGTGAGCTTTTCCCCCGGCACCTCCTCGTCGGGGTAGTCGTGCAGCTCGCCCAGCCGCTCGGCGGCGATCCGCGCGTCCTGCGCGTTGTGGACGATGGACACCAGCTGCCCCAGCGGCGCGTTGAGCTGGCCGATGATGTACTGCACCGCCAGCAGCATCCCCAGCGTGAGCTGGCCGTCGATCACCAGCTTGGCGCCCAGAAACGTGATGAGGATGTTCTTCATCTCGTTGATGGCGATGGAGCCGCCGTCCTGGAACTGGTCCAGCGAAAGCGACTTGAGGCTCACGCGAAAGAGCCGCGCCTGGATGCGCTCCCACGCCCAGCGCTTCTGCTGCTCGGCGTTGGCCAGCTTGATCTCGCCGATGCCGCCCACCAACTCCACCAGCGTGCTCTGGGTGCGCGCCTGCTCGGCGAACTTCTGGTAGTCGAGCGCCTTGCGGCGCTTGAGAAAGAAGAGCGAGTAGGCCACGTAGACAAGGCTGCCCACCGCGAACACCCCGAAGATGGCCCAGCTGTACACGGCCAGCACCACGCTGAACACCGTCAGCGTCATTACCGAAAAGAGCGTCTGCAGCAGCGTGGCGGTAAGGAACTGCTGAATGCGGGTGTGGTCCTGCACGCGCTGCAGGATGTCGCCCACGTGGCGCGTGTCGAAGAACGGCACGGGAAGCCGCAGCAGCTTGGCCAGGAAGTCGGAGATGATGGAGACGTAGATGCGCGTCCCCACGTGGAACAGGATGCGGTTGCGGATGAACTCCACCGAGGTGCGGCTGGCCAGCAGGGCCAGCTGCGCCAGCAGCACCACGTTCACGAACCCCAGGTCCTGGTTGCCGATCCCGTGGTCCACCAGCGCCTGGGTAAGGAACGGAAACACCAGCTGCAGCAGGCTGGCCACCACCATCCCCAGCGCCACCTGGGCAAAGAAGCCGCGGTAGCCGCGCACGTATCCCAGCAGCGAGCGCAGGCTGGCCCGGTCGGCGCGCTGCGTGTCGTCCTGCTCGAAGAAGCCGGGGGTGGGCTCCAGCAGCAGGGCCACGCCCCGCTCGGAGGTCTGCCCGCCGTCCTGCAGCCAGCCGCGGGTGAACTCTTCGTGCGTGTAGGAAAGCAGCCCCTCGGCCGGGTCGGCCACGTACACGTGGTCGCGGGTCACCCGGTGCACCACCACGAAGTGGTTCTGCCGCCAGTGCACAATGCACGGCAGCGGCGCCTCGGACTCCAGCGCCTGTAGGGTGGTGCGGACGGACAGGGTGCGGAACCCCACCGCCTCGGCCGCGTAGGCAATGCCCAGCAGCGAAACTCCACCCCGGTCAATGCAGGCGCGCTCGCGCATTTCCCGCTGGGTAAAGCGCTTGCCGTAGTGGCCGGCCACCATGCGCACGCAGGTGGGGCCGCAGTCCATCGCGTCGTACTGCTGAAAGGCGGTGAACGAAGGCTTCAGGCGCGGGCGGTTGCGCAGCCAGGACGTCTTCGGCGGCGTCATTCGTCTATCCTGTGAAGGGCGTCAGCCGGCAAAGGCGGGTGCGTGCCCCGCCCCGGCCAGCGCTTCCGCCTCGGCGGCGGCGCGGTCCACGGCCCAGGTGGCCGTGTACGGATCGTAGCTGCAGCGGGCCGGCTTGCTGCGCGCGTCCCGCGGGTCGCGCACAAAGGCACGGCAGTCGGTGCACACGTAGCGGAACTCGCAGTCGCGGCAGGTCTCCACCTGGTCCTTGGTCACCCCCCAGTACTCGCGGAAGCCCTCCGCCTCCAGCGCGGCGGCCAGGGGGACCAGGGCCGCGTTGCCAAAGCCGCGCGGCATGGACGGGCAGTTGCGGATCTCTCCGTACTCGTCCACCGAGATCTTGCGGTTCAGGCACGAGTTGGCGCCGCGTGCCTCGGTAAAGGCACCCAGCGTGGCGGCGAAGTAGGCGGGGTGCACCTCCCCGCAGTGCGAGTGGTGGTCGATGGCCTGCGTGGTGTAGCGGACGGGGGTGTCGCCCGGGCGGAACTCCTGGGTGTGCGTCTCGGGCGCGGAGTGCACCAGCATGGACGACACGCGCTGGTGGCGGAACACCACCGCGGCAAGCTCCTGGGGCGTCCACTGGTCCGACCAGGGAAAGATCACCTCCACCGTGCGCAGCCGGCTGCCCACCGTGTGCGAGAGCGCCTCGTCCAGCCGCTCCAGCGGCCAGGGCGCGAACACGCGCAGCTGCAGCGCGCGGCACCCCAGGGCGCCCAGCTGCTCCACCAGCGAGCCGAAGTCGTGCTCCGACGCCGGGCCCACGTCGACGATGGCGTTGCTCACCTTGCCCGGGTAGTCCCAGGACAGGTCCATCGCGGGGAAGGCCGACGGGTCGTCGCACCAGAAGCCCAGGTCGTTCTCCAGAAGGAAGGTGAAGTACTCCTCCAGCACCTCCGACGCGTCGGCGCCGTAGATGGCCTTGAGCTCGGCGAGGGTGCGTCCCCGCCCCGCCGTCACCACCTCGTACAGCCCGTTGGGGACGGGGTGCGTGGCGCCGCGCTGCAGGTCGCAGATGGTGCTGCGGCGCGCGCCCCGCACGGGGACGCAGTTGGCGAACAGGACGAACGGCGTGTGCTGCTGCAGCATCGTCATCCCTCCAGGTTCAGGCAGCGCGAGATGGTCTTGTGAAAGCCCGTGCAGGCGTACACCCCCGCCCGGTGCCACGCGCTGTGGCCCACCCGCTGGATGAAGGGCGAGGTGGGCGCCACGCGGAGGTAGCCGTAGGCCAGGGGAACCGCGCGCGGGTCGCGCTGCAGCTCGGCGATGACGGGCGGGGGGACGGAGGTCTGGTCGCTCACGATTGCTCCGCGCGGATGAGGTACTCGGCCACCCGCCGGAAGAGCGGGTAGTTGCAGGGCTCGGCCACCATGGCGAACTGGCCCACGGGGTTCACCTCCAGGAACACGTGCTCGCCCCCGGGGGTGCGGATCAGGTCCAGCGACCCGTTCTCCAGCCCCACGGCCGCCATGAACCGGTGCACCGCCTCGTCCACCGCGGCGGGAAGCCGGTAGGGGACGGTGCGGTTGGGGTACTCGGAGTTGTAGACGCGAAAGTCCACGGCGGTCTGCGCGTCGGCCTGGGAAAAGATGGCCATGGGCCAGCACTCGCCGTCCAGGTAGAACACGCGCAGCTCGTAGCTCTTGTGCACCTGCGCCTGCAGCAGCGAGGGAAAGAAGGTCTCCGGCAGGCGCTCGGCGTCCTCGCGGGTGACCACCGAGGTGTAGTGGGCCCAGCTGCGGTCCTCCGCGTCGGGAAACATCTCCCCGTCGCTGGAGCACTTGGTGATCACCTCGCCGTGCGCGTCGATGAAGTCCAGCACCTCGTCGCGCCGGTTGGTCATCAGGGTCTCGGGGATGCGCAGCCCGGCGCGGTGGGCCAGCCGCAACGCGCGCACCTTGTTCACCGCCAGCGGCCGCGACAGCCAGGGGGCGTCTTCCACCAGGGCGAACACCGACTGCGAGACGGCGGTGATCTCCGACGCCAGGTGGCGCTGGGCCATCTGGCGAAGCTCGGGGGTGGTGCCGGGGAACGGGGCAAGTCCCCGCATCTGGTGCCAGCGCCGCCGCCACACCGACCCGATCTCCGCGCCCTCCAGGTCGCGCCCCCCGATCCGCATCCGCAGCGTTTCGCCGGCGGCGCCCAGCCGCACGGCGAACGGCTCGCCGCCCGTAAGGTCTTCGCCGTTCAGCCGGACGGCGTCGCCGCCCAGATGCTCGATCCAGTCCTGCACCACGTCGGTGGTGGATTCGTATGCCTGCTGGCTGAGAACCAGGATCATCGCCTGCTACCTGCCTGAAGGTCCGGGAACGTGCGCGAGGGGGAGACACCAAACGGCGGGCGGCTTCACGCCGGAAGGCGGGCGAAGCGCGCAAGTTGTTTTATGCCTTAAACTTGGATAATTGTCGCGATCCCGTCAAGTGTTTACCTAAACAGACTGTCGGGTAATGAAGCGGGCGTTGGATCAACCGAAAACGGCGGCGGCCCAGAGCCTGGCCGGAGCGAGACAGACCCGCCGCGAGCCGATGCCGGCCGCGGCGGGATTGAAAGCGGCGGAGAGGGGAAGCCATCCCCCCTCTCCGCCGCAAGCCGGAACTGCCGGCTCTCAGGCCACCTGGGTCGCCGGCGCGTCGGGCGACTGGTCCGTGAACGTGTCCTTGTCGGTGCCGATGTAGGTGCCGTCGACGTAGGAGTTGCTGAAGATGGTCGTCGAGGTGGGCGCGGCGGCCATGCCGCCCTTGACCATGGCGGCCTCGGTGGCGCTCAGCGCGGCGAACAGGTTGCTCTTCAGGGACTCGAGCTTCATGGGACGATACTCCGGTCGGTGAGTGAGAAAAGAGAGGGGGATTCCCTGCACGAGCCACACAGCTCGTGACTCAATATGTTTATGCCCCCAGGATCTGTCAACGGATGTTTCCAGTTTATTTGTCGGAATATGTAGCGTCTGAATGATTGGCGGTCAGCCAGTGGCGCCACGCGAAGAGAAACATATGAGTCGAAACACACTTCTGACATCAATTTAACTCTATACAAAATATAACATTACGAACGAAGCGTACACAGCTGAAATCGTTGCATCCTCTCACATACAAAATTTGCAC
>DASTVC010000733.1:0-6766 GCA_035759295.1 Longimicrobium sp.
TCCCATACAGGTGCGGAACCACCCACGGCGCCTCGATCATGGAGCCGATGGTGTACGGCGCAGGCGCCAGCATCCGCACCCGGTGCCCCTGCACCAGCTGCTGCAGGTCGCCGTCGCGCTCCCAGCGCACCTCGCCCGCGAACTCGTCCACCGTAACCGGCAGCTCGCCGCCCTGCGCCGTGTCCGAGCGCAGGGAGAGGTAGACCGTAGCGCCCATGTCGGCGCGGTAGTCGTCCAGCCCGGCGGGAATGGTGCTTCCCGACTGCATCACCCGCGTCACCAGCGCCCGTGTCTCCGGCGCGTCGAAGATGCTGTCCGGCAGCAGCGTGTCGGCGAAAACGGGCACGGCGGGGCCGGCGGGCACGCGCAGGGTGTCGCGCGGGCCAAAGCGGATGGTGTCGCGCTGGGCGTGCACGGGCGCGGCGGCTCCCAGTGCCAGGAGCGCCGCGCAGACGGGGGCGAGCAGCCTCATTCGGTCGGTTCCGTGGATGCGATGCGGCGCGCCCGGTGCGCGCCGCGCCCATCCAGCGGCAAGCGCCGCGCCAGCCTGCGCCCGGTCCCGGAAAAGATCGGGCGCACCCGCAGCCGGCCGGGTCGATCGAGAAGAGATCCACGGCTTCCTCAGCGCGACCTGCACGAGACAATTCTATTCGGATCTATTCGTAAAATTCGTGGGTGGACAAAGCGGCCACCGTGCGTGCGGAAATCCGCGACAAAGCGCGCCGGTGCCGTTCACCTGTCATCAAGACCAGATTCCTCTCGCATTACCCGCCGCGAAAACACGAGACGAGACGAGGCCGATCGCCGGTTTTTCCGATGCGCAAGTACACGAAGTAAACAGTTCCTTCTACCTTGGTGGGGACCGGTGGCAATCGGCCGCCGGCAACCCACCCAATGGACAGGAGAACGAACATGCGTGGATGGACGAAGGCACTGCTGCTGGCCGCGCTGGCGTGCGCGGCGGTGAGCGCCTGTGCTCGCGAGGTCGAGATCACCACGCCGGACGGCGCGCGGCCCCGGATGGACGAGTCGGCGCCGCAGGGCACCACGCCCCCGGAAACCGACAGCGCCGGTGGGCGCTGGGGCGGCTTCATCGGCAGCGGCGGCTGAGCCAGGCCGCACCGGGGGTGGGCGCAAACCCGCCCCCGGTGCGGACGAGGCCGACGGGTCGCGAGATCCCGGCCTTCCCCCGTCACCTCCGCCACCCCATCACCCGTTCACCCGTTCACCCGTTCACCCGTTCACCCGTTCACCCGTTCACCCGTTCACCCGTTCACCCGTTCACCCCTTCAACTCTCCCACCCCTCCGACAGCGCCGACACCAGATCCTCCGCCAGCTGCCCGGACGCCTCCGAGAACTCCGGCGCGGGCTCCGGCGGCTCCGGCTCGCGGCGGCCCATCCCCGCCTTGCGCGCGGCCTCCAGCAGTTCCTCGGCGCGCAGCCGGTGCTGCGCCTCGCTGCGGCGCTTGGCCACCTGCAGCGCGTAGCTGGCCGCCATCTCCTGCCGCACCCACTGCCCCAGCGCCGCCGCGCCCACCGCCACGTTGATCAACGACTCCGCCACGCGGTCCTGGTCGCTGCCGCCGTCCACCATTCGCCACACCCGCGCCCACGCCTCGTCAAAGGCGGGCCCGTCGCCCGCGCCGCCGGCGGCCTGCGCCAGGTTGGCCCACGCCACCAGCCGGTCAGAAGCGCGCGTAAGATGCGGAAGCACGGCGCGGAAGGTGTCGAACGCCCGCGCGTGGTGCCCGTGCGACATCCAGTACCGCGCCACGTCGTGCGCCAGGACGGGGAGGCGCGGGTGGCGCCGGCCGTAGCTGCGGAACGCCGCGCGCGCGTACATCTCGGCGTGCTCCGCGTGCTCGCCCGTGGCGGTGATGCAGAACAGGTCGTGCAGCACCATGGACCGCACCGACCACAGGCCGTAGCGCCGCGAGGCCCGCAGCGCGCGCAGCAGCCGCACGCGGGCGCGGGGCGCGTCGCCGCGCTGCATGTGCAGGTTGGCGATGCCCAGGTGCGCCAGCGCGTAGTACCGCCAGTCGCGGTTCAACCGGCTGAGCGCCAGCGTGCGCCGCAGCCACGTCTCCGCGCGCCGGTAGTCCGCCGCGCGGCGGGAGACGAGGCCCACCAGGTACGCCGGCGCCGCCTCGTCGGGCGCGGCCAGGGCGGCGCGCTGCGCAAAGGCCAGCGCCGTGCGGGGAAGACCGTTGTCGCCGGCCCAGCGCGACAGATCCTCGCACACCTCCGAGACCTCGCGCTCCGACACCCGGTCGGGCGCCGCCAGCAGCCGCGTCATGGCCTCCAGCAACGGCCGCGCGGGGTGGTCCGTCGCGATCTCGCTCTCGATGCGCTCCGACCGCTTGCGCAGCGAGCCGGGGGAGAAGAGCCCCGACCGCGCCTCCGGCCGCGCCAGCGACCACAGGTCCACGTCGCGCAGCGACTGCCAGAGCAGAACGCCCAGCTCGCTACGCATCTCGTCGAGCACGTTGAATCCCTCGAACGGCTCGTTCAGCAACAGCAGCCCGGGAGGCACAACCCATGGCCGTGAAATGCGGCGTCTGGCGTCCGGGGGGGGGTTCCTCATCGACGTTCTCCCGCGCATGGAAGGTGTGTCACGGTAAGGCGGAAAACACACGATAAACGCCCCGCCGCCACCCCGCCAGTGGACAGAGTAAACGGGTGCCGCAGCTGGCCTGTTGTGCGCGAGTATTAGATGAAAGTGAGCGGGGTGACCAGTGTCGCAGCCGGCGCATTCGGAGCGGCCGGATTGTCCTCCGTCAGGGCATCCGGCTAGGTTGCAGGCGGCAGTTTGCGCTCCCCACCCTCCGCCCCCGTCCCCGCACCATGAGCGACACCGAAGCGCCGCAGGGAAAAACGCCGCGCGAGTCGGCGTCCACGCTCTCCGAGAGCATGATGCCCGACCAGCTGAACCATCACGGCAACGTGTTCGGCGGCGAGATCCTGGCGCTGGTGGACAAGTGCGGCGGCGTGGTGGCCCGGCGGCACGCGCGCACCCCGGTGGTGACGGTGATGGTGGACCGGGTGGAGTTCCGCGAGCCCATCTACGCCAGCGACTACGTAGAGGCGCACGGGCGGCTGGTGTACGTGGGCCGCACGTCGATGGAGGTGATGGTGACGGTAGAGGCGGAGCAGATCGAGACGGGAAAGCGGCGGATGACCAACGTCTGCTACCTTACCTACGTCGCGCTGGACAAGCTGAACGGCCGCCCCTGCCCCGTGCCGCCGCTGCTGCTGGAGACGGACGAGGACCGCCGCCTGCACGCCGTCGCCGTCCGCCGCCGCGAGCGCCGCGCCGTGGAGCGGGCGGAGGAAGTGCCGGGGGCTTGAGCGATGGTGTGATGGTGTGATGGTGTGATGGTGTGATGGTGTGATGGTGTGATGGTGTGATGGTGTGATGGTGTGATGGTGTGATGGTGTGCTTCGGCAAGGTAGCGGCGCTGGTCCGAGACGGGTCCCATTCCTACCGCACTGTTCGGATACTGCACACCGGAGAGACCGCACCGCGTACTCGATACCAGGCACCAGGTACTTGATCCTGGGCACTTGAACCCTTCGACCTGCAGTCCCGTGATCGACGGAACCGACCCCCGGCTGGACCGGCAACTGCGCTTTCTGCTGGAGATCGACCGCCTGAAGGGCATCCTGCGCCAGACGCGGGTGCTGGACGGCGCGCGGCAGGAGAACAGCGCCGAGCATTCGTGGCACCTGGCCCTGTGCGCCGCGCTGCTGGGGGAGCACGCGCCGGCCGGCACCGACCTGCCGCGGGTGATGCGGATGGTGCTGGTCCACGACGTGGTCGAAATCGATGCAGGTGACGCGTTCTGCTACGATCCGGCGGCCAACGTGGGGAAGGAGGAGCGGGAGCAGATGGCGGCCGAGCGCATCTTCGGCCTGCTCCCCGAGGACCAGGCGGTGGAGCTGCACGCGCTGTGGCGGGAGTTCGAGGAGGGAGAGACCGCGGACGCACGCTTCGCCGTCGCGCTGGACCGTCTGCAGCCCCTGCTGCTCAACTTCGCCCACCAGGGCGGCAGCTGGCGCGCCAACGCCGTAACCCACGACCGCGTGCTGGTGCGCATGTCCCCCATCCAGGACGGTGCGCCGGAGATGTGGCCCTTCGTCGTCCGCCTGCTGGACGAAGCCGTCGCCCGCGGCTACCTGGCCCCCGCGCCAGGCGCCGCGCCGGCCGCGTGACCAGAATCGGACGCGCGAAGCACGGGGTCGGGCTGGACACTTTCGCGGGCCATTCGTACCGCTCATGACGGGACCAACCGTTCGTCCGTATCCACCGTTTCGGTGAAGGGGATGCACCAAAAAGCAGAAGGGCCGCCGGGATTTTCCCCGGCGGCCCTTCCTGCAAGTGAGGCCCTGTCCCGATCCGTCTCGATCCGTCAGTTTCCGCCCGCCGACCCTACTCCTGACCGCGACGGGGTAGAATCCGGCTCCGTCGTGGTGGTGATCGTGGTGGAATCCGTACGATTCCCGCCTGCCGACCCGACTCCGCTGTCGAAACTCGGACCATCCGGTCCGACCGGCGTGCTACCCGTGTCGCTGCACGCGGCCAGAAGGACGACGGCAACCAGCGCGGGAATGAGACGTGACATCCGGCTCATGGGGCCTCCTTGCAATTACATGGTTCTCCGCGGTACCGGGCAAGGGCTGTGCCGTGCGAAATACACGCGCACCAGGTTCACACCCCGGGAGGTAAAGTCCCGCGTCCTCCCTCTACAACGCACCAGCATCCGAATCGTATCACCTGCATTCATGGTCATAACGGCAGCTGCTCGCCACGCTCGGTGACTTCGGCAACGAGCACGTCGGCGCCCAGCGAGTGGAACAGGCCACGCGCCTCTCCAAACAGCCCGCGCGCCTCATCGGTCCGTCCCTGCTCCGCCCGCAGGATTCCCATCTGCCGCACCGCGCGGCCACGCTCCAGCGTAAGGCTCACGTCGTCCGCGATGGAGATCGCGCGCAGCAGGTGGTCTTCGGCTTCGTCCATCCGCCCGTCCATCGCCGCGATCATCCCCCGGTACCGCCAGGTTTCGGCCAGCGTCGCGCGTTCGCCCACGGCCTGGGCAGCCTGCTCGGCACGGTCCAGGGTAGCCCGGGCACGGGCCAGCTCGCCCACCTGGATGAGCGGCTCCGCGCGGTTGCAGTACAGCTTGGCCAGCATGGGCGAATGCGAGAGCCGCTCGCCGATCTCGATCCCGCGGCTGAAGTAGACCTCCGCGTCCATCCACTCCCGCAGCTCGGCGCTCGCCAGCCCCAGGTTGTTGTACGCGGACATGGCGTGCACGCTGTTCCCCGATCGCACGAACGACCCGATGGCCTGCAGAAAGAGCGTCCGCGCCTCGCGAAACTCGCCAAGCGCGTTGGCGATGACTCCCGCGTTCTGGCACGCCAGCCCGGCCAGGTCGTCGTCCCCCAGGTCCAGCGCCATCTCCAGCGCCTGGGGAAAGAGGGTGCGGGCCTCCTCCCACTCGCCGCGGGCCAGGAGAACCACGCCCAGGACGTTCAGCGCGCGGGCGGCGCACTGGCGCAGGCCGTGGCGCTCGGCGATCTCCAGGCTGAGCCCCGCCAGCTCCTCGGCCTCGTCGAAGCGGCGCTGGTGGTTGCGCACCCGCGCCTGCCCGCGCAGTGCGTCCGCGGCGCCGGCCAGGTCGTGGTCCAGCACCGAGGCGCGGAACGCCAGCGCGTAGTGCCGGGCGGCGGCGTCCCACTGCCCCATTCCCTCGGCCTCGCCCGCGCGCCGGGCCAGCGCGCGCGCGTCCCGGTCGGTGGACGGGCGGGGCGGCGGCAGCGTGGCGCTACTCATCCGCGGGCAGGCGCAGGGTGAAGGTCGATCCGCGGCCGGGGGCGCTCTCCACCCGCAGCTCGCCGCCCAGCAGCCGCGCCAGCTTGCGGGAGATGGGAAGCCCCAGCCCCGTGCCCCCGTGGCGCGTCCCCGACACCTGCTCGAACTCGTGGAAAATGCGCTCCTGGTCCTCAGGCGCGATGCCGGGGCCGGTGTCGCTCACCCGGATCTCCACCCAGTGGCGGCGGATGCCGTCCTCCCCCTCCATCCCCTCCACCGGCCCCAGGGCCACGGTGACCGTGCCGCGGTCGGTGAACTTGACGGCGTTGGACAGGAGGTTGACCAGAATCTGCCGCACCCGGTCGGCGTCGCTGGAGAGAGACGGAAGAGGCACCGGCGGAGTCACGGCCAGCGCCAGCCCCTTGTCGCGCGCGTGGAACTCCACCGTCTGCAGCGCCTGCTCCACCACGGCGTACGGCTGCAGCGGCTGGATGACCAGCTCCAGCTTGCCGGCCTCCATCTTGGAAAGGTCCAGCACGTCGTTGACGAGATAGAGCAGGTTCTGCGTGGCGCGCTGGGCCCGGCCCAGGAACGCGGCCGACTCCGGGGGCAGCTGGCCAACGACGCCGTCCAGCAGGAGCGCGTTGTAGCCCAGGATGGCGTTCAGCGGCGTACGCAGCTCGTGGCTCACCGAGGCGAAGAAGCGGTCCTTGGCGGCCGCGCTCCAGCGCAGCTCCTCGTTGGCCCGCTCCAGCTCCGTGGACCGCTCGGCCAGCGCGCCGTGCAGCCGCGCGTTGCTGATGGCCACGGCCGCGTGCCCCGCCAGCGTGAGCGCCAGCCGCACGTCGCGGGGGATGATCTCGTACGGCCGCCGGTAGCCGATCACCAGCGCGCCGAAGGTCTCGCCGAACAGCGCCAGCGGCACGCCCAGCCCCACGCGCATCCCCTCCGCG
>DASTVC010000734.1:0-6423 GCA_035759295.1 Longimicrobium sp.
GGGGGGAGGACTGGGTGGGCGGCCGTGGCGGGCCGCGTTCGGTCAGGTCGATGCGGACGCGGCGCGTCCGGGGCGCGAGAAGCGCCTGGCGCTGCGCGCGCGGGCCTTGCGCGCCTCCGTCTCGCGGTCGCGCGGGGCTGCCCTGGTCTCCATGGAGTCAAGCAGGCGCCGCGCGGAGGCGGTCACCTCTTCGACGGCGCGGTCGAAGGCGGCTTCGTTGGCCTTCGACGGCCGCGTGCTTCCGCTGATCTTGCGGACGAACTGCAGCGCCGCCGCCCGCACCTCGTCGTCGCTGGCGGGCGGCTCGAAGTTCGCCAGCACTTTGATGTTCCGGCACATGGCGATGGATCCTTCCGTTCTCTGGGTCGTCTGCGCAGAGTGTACCTACACTCCGCGAAGGGTCCGAGGTTCACAACCTACACCAATCCGTCGTCGCCTGCACGCGGTTCCTGCGTTGCGCGCGGGTGGCGCTGTCCACCGCGCCGTACGCGGAGTACGAGGCCGGCGGCAATGGCGGACAGCTGCTGATGGGTGGTGCCGGAACTGGATCTGGTCGTGGTCTTCACCGGCGGCAACTACATGCAGGGCGGCATCTGGGGCCGCTGGCGGCAGGAGATCGTCGGCGACGCCATCATTCCGGCGATCCGGCGGTGAGGTGACGCGCCACTACGCGTGGCGCTCCCGTGGAGGATGAAAAACCGCCGTGCGCCGCGATCTGTCATTTCGAAGGAGCGCCGCGCAAAACTTTCCTTACGTCAAAACCCGGCGCGCGACTGAGAAATCTACTCTCCGACTGCTGGTGGCCTGTTCCGCGAGAGGGACCGGCCCTGTCCATCCACCATGCCACCGCGAGTGAAGCGCGGGCTGCCGCGTCCGGCCTCGTGGTCACCGAAAGCAGATTCCTCGGCCCTGCAACGAATCGCGCGAGAGGCGAACCGTGGTGTGGGCGGGCCTCGGAATGACACAACCGTTGTATTCCACAAAAAAGTCGTCAGCGGCCGCCTCACGCCCCCACGGGGTCGCAACCGGCGGCGCGGTCCAACAGCAGGCGGCGCTCGCGGGCGTTCTGCGTGAGCGACGCGGCGCGCTGGAACTCGGCGCGGGCCTCGTCCATCCGGCCGAGCTTGAAGAGCAGGTCGCCGCGGACGCTGGGGAGCAGGTGGTAGCTCTTCAGGCTGGGCTCCGCCGCGATCTCGTCCACGATCTCCAGCCCGATGGCCGGGCCGAACGCCATCCCCATCGCCACCGCGCGGTTCAGCTCCACCACCGGCGACTGCGCCATCGCTGAGAGCTCGTCGTACAGCTCCGCGATGCGCACCCAGTCGGTCTCGTCGGCGGTGCGGGCGCGGGCGTGGCAGGCGGCGATGGCGGCCTGTAGCGCGTAGGGACCGTGCGCGCCCCCCAGCGCCTCCGCGCGCTGCAGCGCCGCCAGCCCGCGTCGGATGAGGATGTGGTCCCAGCGCGCGCGGTCCTGGTCCAGCAGCAGCACCGGCTCGCCCGTGGGTCCGCTGCGGGCGCGCAGCCGCGACGCCTGGATCTCCATCAGCGCCACCAGCCCGTGCACCTCCGCCTCGTTGGGGCTCAGCTCCGCCACGATGCGGCCCAGGCGCAGCGCGTCCTCGCAGAGCGCCGGGCGCATCCAGTCGTCCCCCGCCGTGGCTGAGTATCCCTCGTTGAAGATCAGGTAGATCACGCCGAGGACGGACGAGAGGCGCGCCGCCAGCTCCGCCCCGCGCGGCACCTCGAAGGGCACCTTCTTCTCCGAAAGCGTCTTCTTGGCCCGGACGATCCGCTGCTGCAGCGTGGGCACGGGCGTAAGGAAGGCGCGGGCGATCTCCTCCGTGGTCAGCCCGCCCAGCATGCGCAGCGTGAGCGCCACCCGCGCCTCCTGCGCCAGCACGGGATGGCAGCAGGTAAACACCAGCCGCAGCAGGTCGTCGCCGATGGGGTCGTCCAGCGCCTCATCCAGGTCCGGCACGGCCGCCTCCTGCCGGGCCTCCAGCTCCACCCCCAGCTCCGCGTGCTTGCGCTCCAGCATCTTGCCGCGACGAAACTGGTCGATGGCGCGGCGCTTGGCGGTGGACATGAGCCACGCGCCGGGGTTGGAGGGCACGCCGCTCTCCGGCCACTTCTCCAGCGCGGCCAGCAGGGCGTCCTGCGCCAGGTCCTCGGCCAGGCCCACGTCGCGCGTCATCCGCGCCAGCCCCGCGATCAGCCGGGCCGATTCGATCCTCCACACCGCGTCGATGGCGCGGTGCACGTCCATGGTCGTCGTCACGCCCCAGAGGATAGCGCGCCCGCCCGCCAGCGCAAGCCGCGCAGAGGCGGACGACGGCCGCGCCGCGCCTCTCGCGCCGCGGGCCGAACAGGGCGTCCATCCACTGGCGGCTCATCACAGTCTCAGCCCTCCGCGGCCGACTTCATGTTCGCCAGCCCCGCCTCGAAGTCCTTGCCCACCAGGTTCTCCATGTTGACGAAGACGCCCATCACCTTGCTGATGAAGGGGCTGGGCCCATCCATGGCCCACGTGACCTGCGTGGACGCCCCCCGCGGCTCCAGCGTAAACGTGGCCATGTTGTGCGCCTCGAACGGCTTGATGAAGTCCAGCTGGATGCGCGTGCGCGCGGGCGACGACTCCCGGATCTCCATCCGCCCCGAGCCCGACTTCTTGCCCTCCCACGCGTAGGTGGCGCCGGCGCCGCGGGCCGCGCCGCCGTAGGTCCGCTGCATCCCGGGATCCAGCTTTTCCCAGGGCGACCACTCGGTCCAGCGGCGAAAGTCTTCGATCAGGGGATGGATCTTCTCCGGCGGCGCGTCGATCACGGCGGTGCGCTGCACGCGAAAGGTGTCGGGCTTGCGGGCGGCGAGCCCCAGCACGCCCGCGATGGCGGCGCCGGCGGCGATGGCGATGAGCTGCAGCATGGGTGGTCGCGGAGCGAGGGGTGAAAGGCGGGGCTCCGCGGATCGGGAGCCCCGCGGCGGCGTCTCAGCTGTTCTGCTTGATCGGCGAGCCCATGGACCAGGCGTAGCCGTACGGATCGGTGATTTCGCCGTAGCGGTCGCCCCAGAACTGGTCGGCGGGGGCCATCCGCTCGGTCGCGCCCGCCTGGATGGCGCGCTCGAACCAGCGGTCGGCGTCGTCCACGGCCAGGAACAGCGTGATGCCGCGCGGGCCTTCGCCCACTGACGCGCCGTATTCCGGAAACTCGTCGCACATGAAGACGTCGCCGCCGTTGATGCGCAGGTGGCAGTGCATCAGCCGCGTGCCGCCCTCCTCGGGCATGCGCATCAGCTCCTCCGCGCCGAACGCGCGCTGGTACCACGCGCTGGCATCGCTGGCGCCGCGGACCATCAGGTACGGGGTCACGCCGGTCACGGCGGGTCTGCTGGATTCGGCCACGGTATTCCTCTCGGGTTGGATGGATGTGGATCGTGCTCCTGCTCCTGCATCGAACGAGGCGCCGCGAAATCGACAGGATAGGATTCCGCGGCTTCCTGATCGAATTACCGCGCCGCCATCTGCTCGCGGAGGCGGGCATGGTGCTCGATACCCTCGCCCTCACCCAGCTCCTCCAGCTCGTAGACCTGGCGAAGCTCCAGCTCCACGTTGCCGTGGCCGTCGAGA
This sequence comes from Longimicrobium sp., assembly GCA_035759295.1. GTDB lineage: Bacteria > Gemmatimonadota > Gemmatimonadetes > Longimicrobiales > Longimicrobiaceae > Longimicrobium. The sequence goes on from DASTVC010000734.1 coordinate 3,626, forward strand.
GTCGGCCAGCGCTTTACCCACTCCAGCGCCTCTTCGCGAGACGCCACCTGGATGAGGGTGTAGCCGGCGATCATCTCCTTGGCCTCGGTGAACGGCCCGTCGGTGATGATCGGCTTTCCGTTCTCGAAGCGGATCCGCGCGCCCTTCGATGACGGATGCAGCCCGTCGCCGCCCAGCATTACGCCGGCGTTGATCATCTCCTCGTTGTACCGGGCCATGGCCTCGATCAGCTCTTCGCTGGCCTTCGCGCCCGCCTCGGTCTCCGCGTCCGCCTTGCGGATGATCATGAAGCGCATCGTCGCGTCCTCGCTGTGGATTCAAGGTGTGTAGAGCCGTTCCGACTCGGTGCTCTACCCATGCGACGAACGGCGGATGGCGAGATCGACATCGTGCACGATCTGCCTTCCGTGCACCCCGCGGAACGACGCAGGGCCGCCGGACCGTCGTCGTCCAGCGGCCCTGTGTGCCGTTAGTGCAGTTGAAGCCCCGCCCCGCGAGCGCAGCGAGTGGAAGCGGGGTTTATCGCTATCCCACCAGCGGGTTTACCCGCTCATCCTCCGCCGCCCATCCATCCGCTCATCGTTCTCCTCGATCCGCCTTTACGCCGCCACCGCCGCGCCGACTGCCACCGCCGTGCCGACGCCTGCTTCCTCGCCCTTGGGATCGAATGCCTCGCGCACCTCGGCGCTCCCCTGGCCGGCGATGCGCAGGAACTGCTCGGCGAGGTCGATGGCGTCCGCCTTGGAGGGCAGCTGCACCAGCGCGAAGCCGGCGATGAGCTCCTTGGCCTCGGTGAACGGCCCGTCGAGCACGTTCCGCTTGCCGGCGGTGAGCCGCACGCGCGCGCCTTTCTCGCTGGGCTTGAGCCCCTCGTAGCCCAGCAGCACGCCGGTGCTCTGCAGCTCGCCGATGAAGTTGCCCATCTCGTCCAGGTCCAGGCACGGCGGCACGTCCACCTCGGAGTCGCCGTCGTTCCGGAACATGATCATGAAGCGCATCGTCGGGATCTCCCTGGTGCTCGGGTTCGGCGCCGGCGCGGATGCCGTGAATCCATTCACTCTGTATACTGCTGCGCCGAGTCCATTACCGCAAGATTCCCGAAGATGTTCTGCAGACGACAGGTTCCGGCTCACGGGTTTCATCAGGCAGAAAGAAGGGTCTCACGCAGAGTTAGCAGAGTTATCAGAGTAAAAACTCCGCTGACTCCGCTAACTCTGCGTGAGACCTTTCTTTTCTCCTTTGAAAGCGCAACGCGGCTAGTTCGGCGCCGCTTCGAGCTCCGCGTGGGCGACGCAGGGGGCATCGAAATCGCCCTCCTCGTACAGCTGGCGGATCTCGCACTCGCCGTCGCCGGCCACGGCGATGAAGCGGCGGCCCATCTCGATGGCCTCGTTGAGCGAATCGGCCTGCAGGATGGCGAACCCGCCGATCACCTCCTTGGCCTCGGCGAACGGGCCGTCGGTCACGGTCACGGCGTCACCGGCGCGGCGGATGCGGGCGCCGGCGGAGGTGGGGAGGCAGCCCTCCGTGGCGAGCACGGCGCCTGAGGCCATCGCCTCCGCCACGAACGCGCCCATGGTCTCCATCTCCTGCGGCGACGGCGGCGTGCTGCGCTCGACGGTCTTATAGATCGAAAGGAATCGCATGGTGGATTCTCCGTGTTCACGAGGTCGGGAGCCGGGGGCCGGGCGCCTTTCGCCCGGCCGGATCCGGCTTCCGCGTGCGTCGAACGGCTACGACTGCGCGGCGCGCGCCTCGACCTGCTGACGCAGGCGCTCCTCGGCCTGGCGCAGCTCGCCGGTGGGGTCGCTGGGGGCAAAGTCCTCGGCCTCGGCCACGCGGCGGATCTCCACCTCGCCCTCCTTGAAGGGAGCTCGCTTCACCCACTCCACCGCCTCTTCGGGCGACTTTACCTGGATGAGCCAGAAGCCGGCGAGCAGCTCCTTGGTCTCAGTGAACGGCCCGTCGACCACGGTGCGGTCGGAGCCGTCGAACCGCACGCGGTAGCCCTTGGAGCTGGCGTGCAGGCCCTCGCCGGCCAGCATTACGCCGGCCTTGACCAGCTCCTCGTTGAACCGGCCCATCTCGGCCAGCTCGTCGTGGGTGGGAAGCACGCCGGCCTCGGAATCGGCGTTGGCCTTGACCAGGATCATGAAGCGCATCGTCGTATCTCCGTTTCTGAGGTTGAAGAGCCGGTCCGACCGTGTATCATCCCGTTGCTCTACTATCACGACGAACGGGGTTCCGCGAAATCGACACGTCCGCGAAAAAAAGTTTTTGAGAGGCCGGCAAGGGCTGCCAAGTTGCTACCGTGGGCATGCCAAGGGCGAATGAATTCGCGGCAACACCCACACGAAGTCCGCCTTCGCGGACAGGCCGGCTTGGCGCGGGAAGAAGGTGTCGTGGGCGTGGAAGGATCGGTGCAAAGGCCGCGTGGCCAAGGGGTGGGGCGCATCGGGCACGGGTATGCCACCAACCGGGGCCGCGGTGGTCTATCTCTCCATCGGCGGAATCTGTCATTCCGAAGGAGTGCAGTCCCGAACGGTCTGCGGGGCGTGGGCGCGCAGTGTACCAGCCTGAAAACCGGGGCCGCCAATCCGCGAAGGCGGATTTCGTGTAGTTGTTGCCGCGAATTCATTCGCCCTTCCGTGGGCTCGCGCTGAGCCCAGCCTGTCACGCGCTCGCTCGCTCTTTCGCGCATCGTGCCGCTCCGACACTTTTCCGCGAGCGTGCGCGTACAAAGCCTGGTATCCACGCACACACGTTTCCCTGCATCCACCTGACCTGCCGTGAAACTG
>DASTVC010000735.1:0-6061 GCA_035759295.1 Longimicrobium sp.
CGCCCACGAACATCTCCACGAAGTCGGAGCCCGACATGCTGAAGAACGGCCGCCCCGCCTCACCCGCCACGGCGCGCGCCAGCAGCGTCTTGCCGGTGCCAGGAGGTCCGACGAGGAGCGCGCCCTTGGGAATGCGCCCGCCCAGGCGGCCGAACTTCTTGGGGTCCTTGAGGAACTCCACGATCTCCTGCAGCTCGGACTTGGCCTCTTCGGCGCCGGCCACGTCGTCGAACGTCACCTTGGGGGTGTCGCCCGTGAGCATGCGCGCCTTGCTCTTGCCGAACTGGAAGGCCTTGTTGCCGCTGGCCTGCATCTGCCGGAAGAAGAAGACCCACAGGCCGATGATGAGCAGCCAGGGGAGCGCCTTGAAGAAGATCTCGGCGAAGCCCACCTGCGGCTCCTTGGCCTTGATGCGCACGCCGGCGGCCTGCAGCTGCTTGACCATGTCCTCTTCCAGCCCGTCTGGCGCGCGCGTGCTGAACGCGTGCACGGTCAGCTTGCGCTGCTCGTTGCGCCACGGCGTCTTTACCCGTCCGGCCACCTTTACGCCGTTGATGATGGTGACCTCCTGCACGTTGCCGGAGGCCACCTGGGCGCGAAAGTCGGAATAGTCGATCTCGCGCACGGGCTGGGCGCGGCTGCTGGTGACCTGGACGGCCAGGATGCTCACCATCACCAGCAGCAGCCAGAACCCGGCGGTGCGCGTCACCTTCCCCATGCGCGGCGGCTGGGGCTTGGGAGTGCCGCCCTTTTCTTCGTCTGCCATGGACTTCCTTCTGCCCGCGGGCTGGGGGGCCCGCGTCAAGATTAGGTCGAACCGCGACCGCCCGTCAGGGCTCGATCACGCCCACGAACGGAAGGTTGCGGTACTTCTCCGAATGGTCCAGCCCGTACCCGATCACGAACTCCTGCGGACAGTCGAACCCCACCCAGCGCGCCTCCTTGACCATCCCCGTGGCGATGTGCTTGTGCAGCAGCGCGCAGACTTCCAGGGAAAGGGGGCCGCGCTTTTCCAGCATGGGGATGAGCCGGTTGAGCGTGGTGCCGCTGTCGACGATGTCTTCCACCAGGATGACGTGCTTGCCCTCGATGCTGGCCCGCCGGGCGTACAGCAGCTCCACCTCGCCGCTGGACTCCGTTCCCGAGCCGTAGCTGGAGGCGATCAGAAAGTCCACCTCGATGGGCCGCTTGATCTGGCGCACCAGGTCGCTGAGAAAGATGAACGATCCCTTCAGCAGCCCCAGCACCAGGATGTCTTCGCCCTCCGGAATGTCGCGGGCAATCTGCTCGCCCAGCTGGGCCACCCGTTCGGCGATCTTCTCTTCACTGAAGAGGATGCGCGAAATGGGCTGCCCGCCGGTGCGGGCCAGGGTCTCTGCGGTGGTCAGCATCAAAGCACGGAAAGGGTGATGGACGGCTCTCCGGGCGCGGGGGCATATCCCTCCGCGCGGGCCACGCCGGGCACCCAGAGCACGGTGCCGGTGGCATCCGCCAGCACGGGGAGCGTGCCGCGCCTTCGCAGCGGCACGCGCGCCTCGCCCAGCAGCTTCTTGAGCGGGCGGGTGCCCGCGCGGGTGCGCACCCGGTCTCCCGGGGCGCGGGCCCGCAGCGTGAGCGGAAAGCGCACGCGGTCGATGGCAATGCGCATCGTCCGCTCGTCGTCCACCCCGTCCTCCCCCTCCGCGCGCCAGCGGGCGGTCCACTCCGCCCCGCCCACGCGGAACCGCGCTTGGCCCGCGTCCGCGCGCTCGATCACCAGCGGCTCGTCGGGCAGCGCCGGGGGCGCTTCGTCCACGGCGCGCTCCAGCCGCGCCTCGCCGAACTCGGTGGTGATGCGCACGCCGCCGGGGAGCGTGCAGGTGCGTCCGCTGGGTGCCTTGCTGATAAACTCAAGCGCCAAGCGCGTTCCCGCGCGGTCGGGGGTGGCCCCCACCCTGCGCAGCGCCGCCCGCAGCACCCGCGCGGCAACCCGCCAATCATAAACCGCAAGGCGTTCGCGGACAAGCACTAGCGCGCCCTCGTCCTCGCGCAGCACGTCCGCCAGCACCGGCGCCAGCACCGCGTCCCACGCGGCCTCGTCCTCGCGCGCCAGCTCCGCCAGCCGCGCCAGGCTGCGCCGCGCCCCCGGCGCCACCTGCCGCTCGATCTCCGGAAGCAGCTGCAGGCGGATGCGGTTCCGCGCCGGGTCCGCCAGCGCGTTGGTCGCATCTTCCCGCCACGCCAGCCCCGCCGTCCGCGCGTACTTCACGATCTCCGCGCGCCAGAACGGGAGCAGCGGCCGGACGAGTCCATCCGCTCCGCTCGGAGGGATGCCGGCCAGCCCGGGGAGCCCGGTGCCGCGGAGGACGCGAAAGAGCACGGTCTCTGCCTGGTCGTCCGCGTGGTGCGCGGTGGCCAGGTGCGTGGCCCCCACCTCCGCCTGCACGCCGCGCAGAAAGGCGTAGCGCGCGTCCCGCGCCTCCTCCTCGGTGCGCGGCGGCGTCTCCGCGCGCCCCAGCGCGAGCGGAATGGCCCACGCGCCGGAGAGCCCGCGCACCCACGCCGCATCGCGCGCGCTGTCCGCCCGCATCCCGTGGTCGAAGTGCGCCGCCGCCACGCGCGGCCCGCCCTCCCCCGCCGCGAAGCGCAGCAGGTGCAGCAGCGTGGTGGAATCGCATCCCCCCGACACCGCCACCAGCACGTGCGCATCCGCCCCGCGCATCCCCAGCGCATCCAGGCTGCGGCGGAACCGGTCGGTGAACGTGGGGCGCTGCGGGCGTGCGGGCATGCGGTGGGATCGGCGTGCGCGTGGATGAAGGGACACGCGGGGCGCGGGGTTCGTTGCGGTGGCAAGGCCCCTCCCCTCCCCGGCCCCACGCAAGTTTGGGGGAGGGACTGCCCCCCATCTCGCACCACCTTCGCCGAAATCCACCGCGGACTCTGCCCAAAATCAACCTCCCCCGGCAGTTTCGGGGGAGGTGGGCGAGTGGTGCTCGCCCGGAGGGGCCTGCGCGGAGCCAGCCGACCCGCCTCGAGCCCTGCCCTGCATCAACCTCCCCCAGGGTTTTTTGGGGGAGGTGGGCCGGTGGTGCCGGCCCGGAGGGGGCGCCGCGTGTCGCGCTACAGCGGAGATCCGGGGACAGGGTCTGTCAGGCGCTTTCGCGGCCGCGAGAGCAATCCGGGCTGTCGCGTCTGCCCTCCAGGCCGCCGACGGTAGATTCCTCGGCCCTGCCAAGGCTGGTGCGAACAGGTAGTTCTGTGTGGGCGGGCCTCGGAATGACAGATTGAAGCTCCACCCTCACACCCTCACACCCCCACACCCTCACACCCTCACACCCTCACACCCTCACACCCTCACACCCTCACACCCTCACACCCTCACACCTGCAGCAGCGCCTCCAGCCGGCCGACGAACTCGGCCTGCGCGGCGTTCATCTTCAGGCGCGCTTCGGCGGCGGGGAACCAGGCGCAGCGGTCCACCTCGGGAAAGGTGATCATCCGCCCGGACCCGCGCGGCCACTCGGTGCGCATCTCGTTGCTGGTCACCGTCGCGGGATCCGCATCGCCTTCCCAGGCCCAGGCGTGCACCCGCTTCCCCGCTTTCTGGCGGATGTCGCCCAGCGGAAGAAAGGGCTCGCGCGGCTCGATCCCCGTTTCCTCGCGGAACTCGCGCTGCGCGGCGGCCAGCGGCGTCTCGCCCTCGTCCACCAGGCCCTTGGGGATGGTCCAGGCGCCCTCGTCCTTGTTCTTCCAGAACGGGCCGCCCGGGTGCGCCAGAAACACCTCGATCCCCGACGCCGTCCGCCGGAACAGCACCATCCCCGCGCTCTCCCCCGCGCGCCGGCTCATTCCTCGTCCTCGCCGGGATTCGGGACGTAGGGAATGTACCCTGCCTCGGCCAAGGCCATCTGGTACGCGAGCGGTAGAGTCCGCGCATCCACCAGCAGCCCGTCGATGCTCACCAGCCACGCCATGATGTTCCGGTCCATCGCCGACGGGAGGGTCCACTCCGGGTCCATCACCCGCGTCTTCAGGATCCGCCGCACCTCCTTGGCCTTCCCGGCGGCCGTGGCGGCGCTGACGCCGAAGAGGTCGCTCAGTTCGCCCGAGGAGAGGTATGGCTCGGTCGACCTGTCGAACAGAAAGTTCACCTGCCCCAGCGCGTAGACGATTCCGCACGCCCAGCCTGGCGCGCGGCCCCCCAGCAGCGGAGACGGACGCTTACGCGACAGCACCTCGGCCGCCTTGCGCGACAGCTGGGCGTACTCCTCGTTCAGCCCCTGGCGACAGGCGGCGTCGGTCAGGCGTACAAGCTCGGCGTAGCGGGGACGCACGGCGACGGGGACGGAGCGCGGCACCTCCACGTCAGGGGCGGCGGATTCAGGCGAGGTGGTGGAGGAACGAGATCTGGCCATGACCGAGACGCGAAAGGGATGCGCTGCAGCGAAATCCGGCGGAGTATCGGGCCGGGGGCGTCCACGGCGCAAGATTTTGCGGCTCCCCCTGCCCTCTCGTGGCGCACGTCAGCGCGCGGAAGCCTCCGCAGCCGGGCCGGCAGCCGCGTGCAGTGCGGGGATCAGCTCCCGCAGGCGCGCGGCCTCTTCCCGGTTCAGGCCGTCGGCGCGGATGGTCATGGGCAGGTGGCCGCGGTTCGCCGCGAGAACCCACTGCTCGCCGCCGCGGGTAAAGTGGCGCACGGACTTTACCTCCGACCACGGAAGCGTCTGCGCCTTGCCATCGCGCACCTGCGTGACGCCCTCGGGCGAGAGCTGGATCTCATCCACCCACTGGAACCTGGAGCGCACCAGGTAACCCGTCAGGATGAGCGCCGCGGCCATCGTGGACAGCCCCGCCAGCAGCCGCACGTCGCGCTCGCCGCGGCCAACGTAGAGGTACACCACGACGGTCGCCGCGGCCAGGATGGCGGCCGCCAGGCTTTCCGTGCGCGCCTCGGCGCGGCGTGGCGTAAAGGTGTGGACGTCCGGCATGCGGGGCGGCGGAAGGGAGAGATTGAATGCTACTCGGGGCAGGCGAGCCGGGCCGCGGCGATTTTGCTTGCCCTGCGCCCCGGGCGAATGCAGAGTAGTGGATGCCGCCGCGCGCATCAAGCGGCGGAGGCGCGCCCGTGGCCCCGGCCATGCAGCGACGCACAGGGACGCTCCGGCGCGGTGGCGGGGATGCACTGCAGCGAGGCGCCTGCCGCCATTCCCGCGACCGGGGCGCACCCCGCGTCCGCCCGCGGGTGGCGAGCCCCAGCCACGGAGGAAACGATGGCACGCACAGGGCACCTCCGCCACAGTTCGCTTCTGCACGCCGGCCTGGCCGCACTGCTCACGGCGGGGTGTGCGGGCAATCCGCCGGCGCAGAGCCCCGGGGGCGAAGAGGTGGAGGTCGGCTACGGGTCGCAGCGCGCGCAGGACATCACCGGCTCGGTCGCGTCGCTCTCCGGCGAGCGGCTGCGGTCCCACCGCGCGTCGCGGGTGGAGGAGATGTTCCAGGGGCGGATGGCCGGTGTGGCCGTCACCCGGCTGCCGGGCGGGGGCTACTCGGTGCGCATCCGCGGCGCCGCCAACTTCCAGGCCGACGGCGGCGCGCCGCTGTTCGTGCTCGACGGCGTGCCGCTGCTGGGCGTGCGGGCCGGCCACGAGCTGGATGGCATCAATCCCGCCGACGTCCAGCGCATCGACGTGCTGAAGGACGCGGGATCGGCCGCCATCTACGGCTCGCGCGGGGCCAACGGGGTGATCCTCATCACCACCCGCCGTCCGTAGGCTTCGGACGAACCGAAAACGATGGGTCGATCGAGCGGCCGCCGGGCTCAGGTCCCGGCGGTCGCTTTTGTCGCGGGACTCGGCAAGGGCGAATGAATTCGCTGCAACAACTACACGAAATCCGCCTTCGCGGATTGGCGGCCCCGGTGTTCGGGCCAGAACGGTGCACGCCTTTGGAACTGAGGCGAGTTCCCCCGGTAGCGGACGCGTTGGTGCCAGGGACGCCGCAAACCGCCAGGCCGCCGAGTCCGCGCAGGCGGACTTTGCGATTTTCCAGCGGCGAATTCATTCGCTCCGGCTGGCCGCAGGTG
>DASTVC010000736.1:0-3389 GCA_035759295.1 Longimicrobium sp.
TCCGCCATCCGCCGCTCGATCAACCGCGCCAGCAGCCCGGTGAGCAGGTCGTATACCGGCTCGCGCAATCCGGACTGCTCCAGCGCGCGCGTAAAGCGGTGGTAGTCGGCCACGTGGCTGAACAGCTCCGCCACCGGCGCCACCCGCCGCGAGTCGCCCACGTGCGCCAGGAAGTGCCCCTCCAGCATGCTGAAGAAGCGCTCGGTGTCGCTGAGCAGCAGGTCGTTCTTGTTGCGGAAGTGCGCGTAGAACGTGGCGCGCCCCACCCGCGCGCGATCCAGCACCTGCTGCACGCTGATGTCGTCGAACTTCCGCGCCAGCATCAGCTCCACCAGCGCGCTGCCCAGCGCCTGGCGGGTGCGCACCACGCGCCGGTCGTCGCCGTTTTTCCGAACACTCCGCGGCGCCGTGTTCATCATCGCCCTTTCGTGGCTGACAGCGGGGGAACGGCTGCATACACTCCGCGCAGGGAACGATGCCACCTGTACGGGAGAGGGTCAATGCGGCGCGAGACACTGGGCGGCTGGTGCATGATCGCCGGCGCGGTGATGGGGATGACGACGATGGCGTTCCACCCCACCGGCGGAGGGCACGCGGCGCTCGCCCTGGCGGTGCACGCGCTGGCCATCTTCGCGACACCCATCGCCTTCTACGGCGGATGGGTTCTCACACGGCGGCTGGCCGCGGGCGGCGCGCTGCCGGAGCTGGCGCTCGCGTTCTACGGCCTTTCCGCCGTGGCCACGCTGCTCGCGACGGCGGCCAGCGGCTTCCTGGCTTCGGACCTCATCGCGCAGGTCGCCGCGTCGGAAGGCGAGGCGCGGGCCGCCGCGGCTGCGGTGCTGCACTACAACGGCGCTTCGAATCAGGCGTACGCGAAGGTCCTTGTCGCCGCCTCATCCGTCGCCATCGGTCTCTGGTCCGTGGAGATCCTGCGGACACGGCTGATGCGGCGCGCGTCGGGCATCGTGGGATGCGTGGTCGCCGCGATCACGCTGCTGGCCCTGTTCTCCGGCCACCTGACGCTGGATGTGCACGGGTTCGGGGCCGTCGTCCTTGGCCAGTCGATCTGGCTGATCACGGTCGGTGCCGAACTGCGTCGCACTCGGCCGGAGCCGACTTCAATCGTATCCTAATCCGCCACACAATGGCGAATTCATCGAATCGTCTGTAGACTACGGGGCAAAGCTGGTCAACCCACTCATCCATCAGGAGGACGGAATGCAGACGATCCGGCTGAACATCGAAGCCATCGAGGTCAAGTCGTTCGCGACCACCAAGCACGAGAACCTCAAGAGCAACCTGGCCCCGACGGACTTCTGCGGCAGCGCCGCAAGCGAGACCAACGGCGTGTACATCTGCAAGTCCTGCGGGCCCTGCTGCGCGTAGATCCGCATCTCCAGCAAGCCCGCGGTGCTGGCCGTTCCGCCTAGCGTCTCGCCGGGCGGGCGGCCAGCACCGTTTCCACAGGACCGCCGCAGTCGGGGCACTTCGCCTCCGCGCCTTCCGACCAGCGCCGGCAGGCGATGCAGAGCGTCACCAGCCGCCCCTCCTCTTCCGACGCGGCGGGGAGAAGAAAGGCGGTGCCGTCGTCATCTACCGCGCGCAGGGAGGGGCCGGTGTAGAAATGGGCCAGCAGGTCGCGCAGGTCCACGTCCGCCGCCTTCTCGATCACGTCCTCGCGGCTTACCGCCGTGCGGTCGCGAAAGCGGGCGCGCTCCGCCGTCCAAGTGCGCTCCACCCCCGGCTCGGGCGACATCTTGAGCGTCAGCCCGCGCGTCTCCAGCGAAAAGCGCACGTCCAGCCGCGCGCGCAGACGGTCCGCCGCCTTGGCCAGGTCCAGCCCCGGCGCCAGCTGCTTTCGATTCGCGGAGTGGATGGAGGGATCGCAGAAGATCCGCGCCCGCGCGTCGGACCACAGCGGCGTCTTGAGGTTTCCCACGTCCGCCTCCACCACCGCCGTGTAGTCGTACGGCCGGTCCACGGTCCCCGCCTCGATGCGCGTGTCGCGCACCCCGGGCGAGCCCTCCAGCGCGTCCAGCAGCGCCCGCGCGAGCAGATCGCGGCGCTCGCGGTCCGACAGCGGGCACCAGAGGTCGGGATCGAACAGCTCGGGAAAGTCCATCAGTACGAAAGTACGAGAGTACGGAAGTACGATTCAGGCCGATGATTCGCGCGACAACTTAGCCCGCCCGGGAAGAGGTCGAAACCTCAGGGGATGCTACCCAACCGCCACGAGGGTTGACCGGGTGTAATGTCAGGAATGAGCGCGCACCAGTCACTCGTTTTCCCCACCGCGTAGCCCGCGCGGGGAGCGCCCGGCATCGCGCATCCGCCGCTCGTCCCACACGGGTGGATGGATGATGCGAATCCGCCAATCATCCCGCGTGGGCAGGAGGAATGATCACGCGGAGCCGCGGAAGGAAAAGAAGAGCCGCGGAAAGTGCTCGCGCGCGTCGCAAGCTGCTCCGCGCCTCTCCTTATATCTCCGCGGCTCCGCGTGAAATCTGTTGTCCGGGTTTCGGCGGATCAGGAGGCGCGGGCCAGCAGCCGGTCGGCGGCGGCGAGGCCGGAGGTGACGGCGCCCTCCACCGTGGGCGAGTACATCCAGTCGCCGGCCAGCACTGCGCGCGGCGCGGAGTCCCAGGCCAGCGTGCGCAGCGCGGGAAGGCGCCCCAGCGAGCCGGGGCCGAAAATCGTCCACCCGTCGCGCCAGTCGTAGAAACGCGCGGACACCACGGCGCGGTCGATCCCCGGCAGCGCGCGGGCCACGTCGGGAAGGAGGAGGGCGAGCGCGTCGTCGGCCGTAGCGCCCAGCAGTCGCTCCGCCGCGTGGGGGAGCGCGAAGACCACCAGCAGGCCCTTGCCGGGCGGCACCAGTCCGCCCACCTTGTTCTCCTGGACACAGACGGCGGCCACGTTCCGCGCCTCGCCGGGAGCGAAGGAAAGGCCGAACCAGCGCACGCCGGCGGGGCGGTCCAGCAGCAGCGCCAGTGAGGCGGCGGGTCGCACGGTTACGCCGAGCAACGTTTTCGCGGCATCGGGTGTCAAAAATTTAGCAACGCGGTGTGCCGCCGGCGCGGGAAGCGCCACCACCGCCGCGCCGAACCGCTCGCTCCACCCTTCGCCCGAAACCTGGACCCCGTCCTCCACCGTATCCACCTCGCCAACCATGGTCGAGAGGTGGATGGAGGCACCCGCCTCGCGCAGCCGGTCGGCCGCGGCGCGGCAGAAGCCGTCGGCGCCGCCGCGCAGGGCGCGCACCTGCAGGTTGAGCCCCTGGTGCGCCAGGGCGTGGTAGAAGCCGGCGCTCGCCTCGTCCGGCAGCGCGCCGTAGAGCGTGGCGAGGAGCGGCGCCGCGAGAAGGTCCACGAAGTCGCGGCCCAGCTCGC
>DASTVC010000737.1:0-3240 GCA_035759295.1 Longimicrobium sp.
AGCGCGCCTGGCGCATCCGGCGCAGGCTGGGTGGAGGGATGCGGCAGGCGGGGATCCTGGCCGCCGCCGCTCTCCACGGCCTGCGCAACCACCTTCCGCTGCTGGAGCATGACCACCGCCGCGCGCGCGAGCTGGCGGCGAGGGCGGGGCAGATCGAAGGGCTCTCCGTGGCCGCGCCAGAGACGAACATCGTGATGATCGACGTCGCCGAGCCGCGGCTGGAGCCGGGTGCGCTATTGGCCGCGCTGGAGCGGCGCGGGGTGCGGATGACGCAGTTCGGCGCGCGCCGGCTGCGGGCGGTGACGCACCTGGACGTGAGCGACGCGGGAATCGCGCGCGCCGCCGACGCGCTGGACGAGGCCGTTCGCGAAGTGCTGGGCTAAGCTCCGGAGCCGGGAAAACTTTCCGGAACGAAACCCTTGTGCGAAGGCCGCCGTCGCCGTAAACTTTCGCTTTATCTTCGGGAACCACCCCCGGCCGGGGGTGTACCATCCGGACGCCCACATGGGCTCGCCTGAAGCGCTTACCAGGGGAAACGAGAGATGGCAGCTTTGGACATCGCGGCCGACAAGCAGAAGGCCCTGAACATCGCCATCGGACAGATCGAGAAGGCGCACGGCAAGGGCTCCATCATGCGGATGGGCGTCAACGGGCCGCGCATCCCAGTCTCGGCGATCCCGACCGGCGCCATCAACCTCGATGCGGCCATCGGCGTGGGCGGCATTCCGCGCGGGCGGGTCACGGAGATCTACGGGCCGGAGTCGTCGGGCAAGACGACGCTCTGCCTGCACGTGATCGCCAACGCGCAGCGCAGCGGCGGCGTGGCGGCGTTCATAGACGCGGAGCACGCGCTGGACATCGAGTACGCGCGCAAGCTGGGCGTGGACGTCGACAACCTGCTGGTGTCGCAGCCCGACAACGGCGAGCAGGCGCTGGAGATCGCCGAGGTGCTGGTGCGCTCCAGCGCCGTGGAGGTGGTGGTGGTCGACTCGGTGGCGGCCCTGGTGCCGCGCGCGGAGATCGAGGGCGAGATGGGCGACAGCCACGTCGGCCTGCAGGCGCGGCTGATGAGCCAGGCGCTGCGCAAGCTCACCGGCGCCATCAACCGCTCGCAGACCACGGTGATCTTCACCAACCAGATCCGCGAGAAGATCGGCGTGATGTTCGGCAGCCCGGAGACGACGACGGGCGGCCGCGCGCTCAAGTTCTACGCCTCGCTGCGCATCGACATCCGCCGCATCGGGTCCATCAAGGACCGCGAGGTGCTGGTGGGCAACAAGACGCGCGCCAAGATCGTGAAGAACAAGGTGGCGCCGCCCTTCAAGCAGGCGGACTTCGACATCATGTTCAACGTGGGCATCGACCACTACGGCATCATCGTGGACCTGGCGGTGGAGTCGGACGTGATCAACAAGTCCGGCGCGTGGTTCTCGTTCGGCGACGTGCGGCTGGGGCAGGGGCGCGAGAACGCCAAGGCCTTCCTGCAGGAAAATCCGGAAGTCGCCGCCCGGGTGGAGGCGCAGGTGAAGGACGTGCTGGGGATGAACGGCATCCCGGCCACCGCCGGCGGCGAGACCGACTGATCGCACTCCGTCGATCTGACGAAAGGGCTCCTCCCGCCGCGGGCGGGGGGAGCTTTTTTCTGCGTGCAACTCCGCCGCCGCCGGCCCCGTATCCTGTTGACGCGGCGGGCGAGGCGGTACGTTGTCGCCCCTCGCGCGGTGCCGGGCCGTATCGCCCGGCACTGCGGTTGCACACGCGGCGCACCGATGCCGACTGATTCCCGGAGCGACCGCACGGCAGGGTCGTTCACGGTTCCCGCACCCGCCAGACCGTGACACACGGCACAGACCAAGAGCCGACCGGCCGCTATTTCTTCGTCCTCGCCCTGTCGGCGCTGGGCGTGGTGTACGGCGACATCGGCACCAGCCCGCTGTACGCCATCCGCGAGTCGCTGGGGGAGCACTACGGCCTTTCGGCGTCGCGCGGCAACGTGCTGGGGGTGCTGTCGCTGATCTTCTGGGCGCTCATCATCGTCATCTCCATCAAGTACCTTACGTACGTGATGCGGGCGGACAACCGCGGCGAGGGCGGGATGATCGCCCTTACCGCGCTGGTGGCGCCGCAGCGGCGCATGCGACCGGGGAGCCGGCGGTGGACGCTGGTGCTGGTGGGCCTTTTCGGCGCGTCGCTTCTGTACGGCGACAGCATGATCACCCCCGCCATCTCGGTGCTGAGCGCGGTGGAAGGCCTCAAGGTGGCCACGCCGTTCTTCGAGCCGTACATCATCCCCATCGTCATCATCATCCTGGTGCTGCTGTTCGCCGTGCAGAGCCGAGGCACGGCGGGGATCGGCAAGGTGTTCGGGCCGGTGACGCTGCTGTGGTTCACCTCGCTGGGCGCGCTTGGAATCTACCAGATCATCAAGCGGCCGGAGGTGCTGTGGGCCATCAACCCCCTGCACGCCGCCACCTTTTTCATCCAGAACGGGTGGCACGGCTACCTGGTGCTGGGCTCGGTGTTCCTGGCGGTGACGGGCGGCGAGGCGCTGTACGCGGACATGGGCCACTTCGGCAAGAAGCCCATCCGCTTTACCTGGTTCACCCTGGTGATGCCGGCGCTGATGCTGAACTACTTCGGGCAGGGCGCGCTGATCCTGGGGAACCCGCGCGCCATCGAGCACCCGTTCTTCCTGATGGCGCCGCAGTGGGCGCTGTACCCGCTGGTGGCGCTCTCGACGGCGGCCACGGTGATCGCGTCGCAGGCGGTGATCTCGGGGGCGTTCTCGCTCACGCGGCAGGCGGTGCAGCTGGGATATCTGCCGCGCCTGCGCATCGAGCACACGTCGGAGCGCCAGATCGGGCAGATCTACATCCCGTCCATCAACTGGCTGCTGATGATCGCCTGCATCGGGCTGGTGCTGGGCTTTCGCAGCTCCACCAACCTGGCGGCGGCGTACGGCGTGGCGGTGACGACGGACATGGTGTTCACGACGATCCTGTTCGCGTTCGTGGCGCGCAGCCGCTTTGGGTGGGCGCCGTGGAAGGTGGGGCTGCTGGCGGCCGGCTTCATGGTGGTGGACCTGGCGTTCTGGGGCGCCAACATCGTCAAGATCCCGCACGGCGGCTGGTTCCCGCTGGTGATCGGCGCGGTGGTGTTCACGCTGATGAGCACCTGGAAGAAGGGGCGCCAGGTGCTGGCCGCGCAGTTCCAGGCGCGCACCCTCCCCATCGACCTCTT
>DASTVC010000738.1:0-2910 GCA_035759295.1 Longimicrobium sp.
GGCCCGAACGGTCCACGACGAAGCGGCCCCGGCGATCGTCTCGCCGGGGCCGCCGCAGGAAGGCGAGCTCGCGTGGTTCCCTGGGCCCCGGCCGGAGCGGCTAGGGCGGTTTGCGATCGGGTTCGTAGGTGGTTTCTCGCCCGTGCTGTCATTCTGAGTCTCTAACGGCTGCGCCTACTCTGTAGGATGAAACGTGTCGACGGGCGTAGATTGGGAGTGGTGCCGGTGGAGAGGTCGGGGACCTCATTGGTGCGATGGAGCCCGTTTCTGAGTCAGACCCGGAGTCCCGCAAGCACCCCGTATTGCTGCCTGGGCCGCGAGCGGCCCACATGAGCGCGCCATTCAGATTTTCCACCATCGGGACTCTGCACCGGCACCAGCCCTGAACGCGGAGGTGGATGATGGAAGTTCTGTATCCCCGCTGTGCCGGCCTGGACATCCACAAGGACCTGGTGGTTGCCTGTGCCCGCATAGCCCGGGACCGGGAGGTCCGGCGTGAGCTGGCGGAGTTCGGTACGACCACGAAGGAGTTGCTGCGGCTGCTGGACTGGCTCTCCTCGTTTAAGATCACGCACGTGGCGATGGAGTCCACGGGTGTGTACTGGAAGCCGGTGTGGCATGTCCTGGAGGGCTCCTTCTCGCTGGTGCTGGGCAACGCGAAGCAGATGAAGCACGTGCCCGGCCGCAAGAGCGACCAGAAGGACGCGTCCTGGATCGCGGACCTGCTGGCGCACGGGCTGATCCGGTCCAGCTTCGTGCCGCCACAGCCGATCCAGGAGCTGCGCGACCTGACGCGTACGCGCAAGCAGCTGGTCCGCGAGCGCGCTCGCCACATCCAGCGCCTGCAGAAGGTGCTGGAAGATGCGAACGTGAAGCTCGCCAGCGTCTTGAGCGACATCATGGGGGTCAGCGGGCGGCGGATCCTCGAGGCGCTCGTGGCAGGAGAACGGGACACGATGAAGATGGCCCGGCTCGCCCACCCGAGCGTAAAGGCGTCGCGCATCCGGATCGCCGAAGCGCTGGAAGGCAGGGTGACGGAGCACCACCGCTTCATGCTCGCGCTGCACCTGCGCCACATGGAGGGGATCGAAACCGAGGTGCAGATCCTCGAAGAGCGCATCCGAAAGGCGGTGGAGCCCTTTCGTCGTGCGGTAGAGATCATCGCCACGCATCCCGGCGTGCGGGAGGACGCGGCCGCGGCGATCCTCGCGGAGATCGGCCCGGACATGCGCGTCTTCCCATCGGCTGACCACGCGGTTGCGTGGGCATGCCTCTCACCCGGGCTGAATGAGACGGGGGGGAAGAAGAAGAGCAGCCCCACCCGACGCGCCAAGTGGTTGAAGAGCACGCTCACCCAGTGTGCGTGGGCAGCCAGCCACAAGCGCGACAGCTACATGAGCGCGCAGTACCACCGCATCAAGTCCAGGCGAGGGAAGAAGAAGGCGATCGTGGCAGTGGCGGCGACGATCCTGCGCGACATCTACCACATGCTCCAGAACGAGGTGCCGTACCAGGAGTTGGGGGTCGACTTCCAGGACCGGCGCAATCGCGAACGTACGGCACGCCGCCTCCTCAAGAGGCTGAGCAACCTGGGATACGATATCACGTTGCCGAGAGCGGCCTGACCCGCGCGGAGCCGAGAGTTTCTATTCAGGGAGCGCCCGCCCGGAACCTGAACGTACACAAGCATCTGCGGCGCGACCGAAGAATCTGGTCGCCCCCCGGCACGATCCCGCCCGTGCGCCGTAGAAAGACGGGGCGCGGGCGGGACTCTGCACTCCGGCAACCGGATTCTTCGGCCGGCGCCTGCACGTCACGGGATGGATCGAGCCGGCGCCGGCCTCAGAATGACAGCGCGGGCGAGACACAGACGAATCCTGGAGGTCGGTTCCCAGGGGCACGGCCGGTAGTCCGCGCAGGCGGACTTCGTGTGGTCGTTGCCGCGAAGCCGCGAATTGATTCGCCCGTCGGCGGTCTGGCTCCGTCCGTTTGTTCGTGGTGACGGTCTTTCCCCCGGGCGATGTCAGCCCGCGTTGGACGGCGCGGCGGCCAGCGTGTCGGCGATCTCGCGGATCTGCGCGGCGTGCCGGGCCTCGTGGCCGCCCATGGCCACGCCCCACTGGTACAGGTCCAGCACGCCCAGCGCGGGGTGCGGCATCTGCAGCCGCTCCAGCGCCAGCCCGTCCGCGTCGGCGTAGGTCTGCCGCACCTGCCCGTGCGCGGCCTCCAGCGCCGCCCACGCCTCGTCGAAACGCACGTCCGGGCCGGGATGCGCGCGCTCGGGCGCCTGCCGCCGGGACGAGCGGTCGGTGAGCATCGCCAGGAGCGCCGGGCTGATCACCGGGCCGGTCTCCGTCTCCTCGTCCGCGCCCTGCGCCCGTGCCTCCGCGAGCTTTTCACACACGCGGTGGGCGCCCATGCCCTCCACCCGCGCCACGTGGTCCACCACCTGGGCCACGGACCAGCGCCCCGGCTCCGGCTGCCGCTCGCGGTCCGCGGCCGGCACGGACTGCGCCGCCGCGCGGAACGCCGCGTACTGCTCGTCCATGAAGTCCAGCAATTCCTGCATGCGCGGATGCATCGTGCGTGTCTCCATCGTCGAAAAAGGAAGGTGCGGGCGGGGGATGCCACCGTCGGGCGAACGAACCGGCCCCGGCAGAGCAAATCAGCCGGGGCCGGCACTCGACAGCACGAAAACGCGTTCCGCTCCGCGTCAGTCCGCGGCGGCCGTCTCCACGGCGGCGGGGGCGCCGGGGAAGCCGTCGTCCGCGTAGCGGTAGACGGGCCCCAGGGGCTCGCCCTCGCGGACCATGGTCCCCTTGTAGCGCATGTGGTCCTCGTGCACGCCGAAGTTGCTGCGCTGCAACTCCGCCACCTTCGCCAGGTCCTCCGCCGTCAGGTCCGGCAGGT
>DASTVC010000739.1:0-10345 GCA_035759295.1 Longimicrobium sp.
CCTTCAGCCACGAGCGCGCGGTGCTGCACGCCGGCAGGTGGAGCCTGGCCCCGCTCTACTATCCGCCCTACGGCCCCCGCATGCGCCGCATCGCCACCCTCATGTCACGGTGGATGGAACGATGGTAGAGCGGACCCCGCAAGGCGTGGTCAGTCAGGGCATCCCGCGAAATTGTCATTTCGAAGGAGCGCCGCGCAGAACCGTCCCTGCGACAACCCCGGCGCGCGACTGAGAAATCTACTTTCCGCATGCTGGTGGCCCGTTCTACGCCTGGGACCTGGCCCTGTCCAGCCCTCTCGTGGCTGCACGTGTGGAGCGGGCTGCCGCGTCTGCCCTCCCATCACCGACGGTAGATTCCTCGGCCCTGCGACCTGTGGGGCGTAAGGCAGACGGCAACGTGGCCGGGCCTCGGAATGACACCCCTCCGTCTCATTCCCGTATGTGCGCCCGCGACAGAGGGCTCGGGAAGTCAACCACGATCCATTATCGCACACCTCTGGCGGATCGGGCGCCCGCTTCGCACTTTCCCCTTCCCACCTTCTCCGCCCCCATCCGCCGACCATCATGACGCGCATCCTCACCGTTCTCCTCGTCCTTTTGTTCAGCACGGACGCCGCGGCGCAGCCGGTGGCGGGCGCGTTCGAGGTGCCCATGGGGGACTGGGAATACCGCTGGGTCACGCGGGCAGACGGCACCGGCAACGTGCGCCGCGAGCCCGCGACGGGCTACCTGCGCCTGCACGACACCGGCCGGCACGAGCACCAGCGCGTCGCCGAGGGCACCACCATGCAGACCTTCGGGCGCTACGCCACGGAGGGCTACATGCTCTACCTGCCGCACACCGACATGGACAACGGCGGGCGGATGGCGGTGGACACCTTCGCCGTGCGCCACATCGGCGACCGCGTCTTCCTCTTCTCCGAGCATGGGGCGGAAACGCTGGAATACACCCTGGCCCCGCCGGGCGCACCCGAAGAGCCGGCCGTGGTCCCGGGCCTCATCCCCCCCATTCACGCGTTCGTGCAGTCCGTAATGTTCTTCGAGAGCGACGGCGGGCCCATGCCACGGCCGCAGCGCCGTTACGCCACGGAGTTCCGGGCGGATTCCGTGCGGTACATGAACGTGGAGATCAACCTTTCCCATCCCATCACCCTGGAGGACGGCACGCTGTTCGTGGATTGCACCTTCACGCACGTGGAGACCGGGGAGGCGTTCGCGCTGGAGTGGGACGGCCAGGTGCGGCGGGGAAACGCCAGCTCGGGGCTTTCCACCGGAATGGGCACGGCGGAACCGGGCGCCTGGCCACCCGGCACCTATCGCGTCCGCTGCACGGTGGAGGGCGTGGAGGCGCCGGAAGCCGGCTTCACCATCCGATGACGGTGGATGGGGACGCCGCGGCCGCGAGCGTCCTCCGCATCCGTCCGGCGACCGAGTCGGACGTGCCGCTGGTCCTCCGCTTCATCCGCGAGCTGGCGGAGTACGAGCGGCTGCTGCACGAGGTGGTGGCGACGGAGGAGGCACAGCGCGACACGCTGTTCGCCGCGCGGCCGGCGGCGGAGGTGGTGATCGCGGAGGAGGACGGCGAGCCGCTGGGATTCGCGCTCTTCTTCCACAACTACTCCACCTTCCTCGCGCAGCCCGGGCTCTACCTCGAAGATCTCTATGTGCGCCCCGAGGCGCGGGGCCGTGGCGCCGGGCGCGCGCTGCTGGCCCACCTGGCCCGTCTGGCGAAGGAACGCGGCCGCGGCCGGCTGGAGTGGTGGGTACTGGACTGGAACGAGAGCGCCATCCGCTTCTACCGCTCGCTCGGCGCCCGGCCCATGGACGACTGGACCGTCTTTCGCCTCACCGGCGGCGACCTCGCGCGTCTGGCGGACGAGGCACGATGATCCGTATCGACCGAACCCCATCCGGAGATCGCACATGAAGCGATCCCCCGCCCTGCCGGCCCTCTTCGTCGCGGCCGCCGCCCTCGCGACGCCCGTGCCCGCCGCGGCGCAGGAGCTCGCGCTGACGCACGTCACCGTGGTCGACGTGGAGAGCGGCGCGCTACGCGCGGACCAGACGGTGCTCATCCGCGGCAGCCGCATCGCCTGGACGGGGCCGTCGGCCCAGGCACAGATCCCGGCCGGCGCGCGAACGGTGGACGCGACGGGGCGCTACGCCATCCCCGGGCTGTGGGACATGCACGTGCACACCTCTCGCGAGGGGCGGGCGGCGCACTTCTGGCCGCAGTTCCTGGCGTACGGCGTCACCGGCGTGCGCGAGATGGGGAGCTACCTGGACTCGCTGCAGTACTGGCGGTCGCGGGCGCGGCAGCCGGGCTCCGGCGCGCCGCGCATCGTGTTCTCCAGCCCCATGCTGGACGGCGATCCGCCCGCCTGGCGCCACGGCTACGGCGTCGCGGATTCGGCCGCCGCGGTCGCCGCGGTGGACACCATGGCGGCGCTGGGATTCGACTTCCTCAAGGTCTACAGCCGCCTGTCGCGCGACGCGTACTTTTCCATCGCGCGCCGGGCGCGGGAGCGCGGGATGGTGTTCGCCGGGCACATCCCGCAGGCGGTCACGCCGCTGGAGGCGAGCGACGCCGGCCAGCGCAGCTTCGAGCACCTGGACGAGCGGTTGTACATGGCCTGCGTCCCCGGCGGGCAGGCGCGGCTGGACGCGTTCCTGGGCGCCCGCGCGTCCGGCGCCCCGCCGGATTCCGTCGATGCCGCGATGGGCCGGCTGGTCGAGGCCGCGCTGGCCGGCGCGGACGCGGAAACGTGCCGCCCGGTGCTGGAGCGGCTGCGGGCGAACGGCACGTGGATCACCCCCACGCTGACGGTGTCGCGCGGGCTGCATCCCACGCCGGAGCTGATGGCGGACCCGCGGATGGTCTACGTGCCCGCGGGGCTGGCACAACGCTGGGCGCGGAGGCGCGATTCCGGCGACGAGGACGACGTGGAGCGCCGCATCAACGAGCGGATGGCGCGGATGGTGGGGCTGATCCAGGCGGCGGGGATCGGCATCCTGGCGGGGACGGACGCCAGCGACGAGGCGTACGTGTTCGCCGGCTCCGGGCTGCATGACGAGCTTGCGCTGCTGGTGGATGCGGGACTCACCCCGCTGCAGGCGCTGCGGGCGGGGACGCTGAACCCGGCCCGCTACCTGGGCGCGGCGGATTCCATGGGCACCGTGGCCGCCGGGCGCGTGGCGGACCTGCTGCTGCTGGACGCCAACCCGCTGGACGACATCCGCAACACCATGCGCATCTTTGCCGTCGTCCACGCCGGCCGCCTGATCGACGCCGCAGAGCGCGAGCGCCTGCTGCGGCTGGCGCGGGACGAAGCCGCCCGCGCCGCCACCGCCCCGCCCGCGCGGCAGGACTGAAGCCGATCCGGCCTCACATCGGAGGGAAAGGAATGCAGACTCCCGAAGAATGCTACCGGCTGCTCGCCGAATCGATGTTCGCGAACATCCCCGAGGAGTGGCAGGAAGCCTGGATCGACGCCGAGCTCGACGATGGCTGGGGACGGTACACAGGCGATTACATCAACCTGCAGGGCGAGGAAAAATGGTATGACCCCGAGATCAAGGGCGATGGCTGCGCCGTGCTCGACATCCTGCTGAAGATCCGGGGCTTCATGGAACAGCCTGGCCACGCGCCCTGGAACAGGGCGCGCTTTCGCATGACCTCCGACGGCAGCTTCATCCTCGACGTGCAATACCCCGACCCGGCGTAAACCCGCACGTATTCCAGCGGAGATGGCCTTGCATGGCGGCGCTGGAATCCGCAAGGAATCGAACCCCTTCGTAATCGTAAGAATCCAGACCGACCATGTCCCTGACTTCCTGCCGCGAGTGCGGCGCCGCCGTGCCCGCCAGCTCGCACACGTGCCCCAGCTGCGGGGCCGCGATGGCTCCCGTTCCCTATGCGGTCCGGCCCGCGCCGCCGCGCCCGCCAGAGCCGGAGCGCCCCTGGTGGCGCACCGTCGGCGGCTGGGGGAGCGCCATTGGATGGGCGGCCATCGTGGGGGTGTGCGTGCTCATCGCGGTCGCGTTCGTCCGCGGGTCCGCGGAGAGCGGCCGGCGAAAGACGGAAAAGGCGGAGGTGCGGCGGGAAGAGGAGCACCTGCGCAGGGTGTTCGTGTGGACCCAGGATACGACCTGGGCCATCATCCCCGACAGCGGCCGCAGGCCGGTGCCCACCACCGAAGGGGCAAAGCGGATCTGGGTGATCAGCCAGATGCTGCTGGACCGCTGGGCGTGGGAGCGGCAGGTCATGGAGCGGCACGGCGTCAGCGGCGACACCACGCCGACGGTGATGGGAACCACGCGCTACCAGGGGAACGCGCGCGACTACCCCCAGGTGGGCGCGTACCTGGAAGGCCGCGCCGCGGCGATCGCGGAGATCGAGAAAGCTTCCGCCGGCTGGGTGCAGGAGCGCATGGCGGCGCTCGCGCGGGAGTCGGGGCTGCCCGCCGGCGAGGTCCGCGGCCTCTTTCCGACCGACTTCGGGGGCAAGGCCGCGGACGATGCGCGGCACGTGAACGCCATGCTGGAGATCCACCGCCACTACGTGCGCGTGGACCCGCGAGTGAGCCCCTCCGGGTCGGAGATGCTGACTTGGCAGCGCGAGGACGAGGCCCGCCGCGCCCACGAGCTGGCGACAAGGGTGAATGCCGCCGCCAACGATGCCAGGCAGGCCCGGGCGCGCCGGATCACCAGCGAGCAGGCCGCCTTTTCCCGCGTAGTCCAGGTGACCGGGTAACCCCGATCCGGCAAGAAGATCGGCCTCACACGGAGGGCACGGAGAGCACGGAGGATCGAACCCCTCGGTGACCTCCGTGCCCTCCGTGTGAGGCCGAATCCGCAAAAAGACTGCGTCTAGAAGATCGCTGTCATTCTGAGGAAGGCGCCGCGCGACACCGTCTTCACGCTCCGGGGCCTGTGCGCCGACCGAAGAATCTTTATCGGGAACGGGCCGAGTCCTTCGCGCCGAGGCCGACGTAGCCGACAGAACCGTGCGCCCATCGTAGAGATTCTTCGGTCGGCGCACAGGCAAGGGTGCGACCGGGAGGGCTGGGGCGCGCGCCTCGCTCAGAATGACAGCGTCCGCTTTATCGGCGGGGCGTATCGCGAGGCGGTCTGCGGATGGGGACTACGCCGGCGCCGACAGCCGCAGCAGCGTGTCGTGGACGCGGGCGTTGCTGGCGGCGATGCCGCGCCAGGTAGGCTCGGGCTGGTTGAAGCGCGGGGCGGTGCCGTCCAGCAGGGTGGCACGGCCGCCGGCCTCCTGCACGATCACCACGGCCGCCGCCACGTCCCACTCCGCCTTGGGGCCGCGCGAAACGAACGCCTCTGCCCCGCCTTGCGCGACGCGGCACATCTTGTACGCCGTGCTCCCCAGCGGCTCCACGCTCCACGCGCCGTGGAACGCGTCGAACTCCCCGCGCTTCATCTCCCACCGCGACGCCACGATGCGCGGCTCCCCCTCCGCGCCCACGTCCGACACGCGGATCGGCTCGCCGTCGCAAAAGGCGCCGCCGCCCTCCACGGCGCTGAACATCTCGCCGGTGACGGGGTTGTGCACCACGCCCACCACCGCGCGGCCCTCATCCACCAGTCCCACGCAGACGGCGAACTCCGGCCGCCCCGCCACGAAGCTGTTGGTTCCGTCGATGGGGTCTACCACCCACAGCCGCTCGCGCCGCAGCCGCTCCGGCGAATCCGCCGTCTCTTCCGAAAGCCAGCCGTAGTCGGGCCGCTCGCCCAGCAGAATGCGGTGCAGAATGCGGTCGGCGGCCAGGTCGGCCTCCGTCACCGGCTGGTCGGCGGACTTGAAGCGCACCTCCTGCTCCACCCGGAACGCGCGCATGATGGCCTCGCCCGCCGCGCGCGCGGCGCGGATGGCCAGCTCCAGCTCTGCCTGATAGGAATCGCTCACTCGGATCGCCTGCGTGAATTCACGTTTTCAGTCACTAAACACTTGATTCCTGACGCCGTCCTGCATATCCTCTACACATCCTTCCCTCACCATTCCATCCTGGAGAGATTCCCATGCGGAAGCTGACGCTGAACCCGGAAGTGCTTACCGTCCAGTCGTTCCGGACCACCTCGCCGGAGCTGGCACAGTCCACGGTCGTGCCGCAGATCCCGGACAGCCCGTGGTGCGTTCCCTCGATGGGCAACTGCACCTACTAAGGAGCGGAGACGCCAGACCCGCGGGTCATCGGCACCGGTTCACGGTACCCGTCCCGGCGGTGAGGCCGATGACGACGAGCGGCGGCCCGGCATGCGGGCCGCCGCTCGTCGCATCTCCCCGCGTCAGGGCCGCTTCTGGTTCTTCCACGCGACGCGGCGGGTGGCGCGGGGGTGCACGTCCAGCCGGCGCGCCCAGGCGCGGAACTCGGCGCCGTGGTCCGGCTTCTTGCCCGACGCGTGCTGCCACAGGTGGATCATCTCGTGCCGCAGCGTGTGCAGCGCCTCGCCGTGGTGGGCGTGCGTGCACAGGGTGCGGGAGATGACGATCTCCAGCGGGTTCGCGCAGAAGTGCCCGTTGCGGCGCCGCATCTGGCCGCTCAGGTACAGCGGCACCTCGGGCAGCTCGCCGCCGAAGTGCGCGGCGTTGATGCGGCGGAACTCCTCGCGCAGCGCTTCCAGGTGCGGCTCGTCGCCGGGAAGAACCTGCCGGGTGCGCGGGCGGCGGCGCACGGCGGCGGTCTCCAGCGGGATGGTGGCGATGAACTCGCGCACCGCCGCCTTGGCCCGCGCCCGCGTCCGCGCGTCGCGCGCGGAGAACAGCCGCGCCACCGCCACCAGCACGTCGCGGGGCGCCGTGGCGAACGCCTCGTTCAGCCGCAGCTCGCGCCCGCGGTCACCCACCGACGCCATGATGCGCCGGTTGCGCGTGAACACCACCTGCCGGAAGTGCGTCGCGATCGGCCCCACCACCGCCAGGATCTCCGCCTCGGACCATCCCGCGCGCGCGGGTGGTTTGGCGGATGAAGGGCGCGGCCGATCCGCGCCGGGCGCCGCCGGGTGTGGATCCGCGGGGCGCGGCTTCGCCGTGGGAGCGGGCTTCGGCGGCGCAGACGACTTCGGCCGGGGCCGCGGGGGCGGCGCCCAGCCGAAAAGGTCCAGCACGTCGTCCATCAGGCTCACGCGGCGGCCAGGGCCGGGGGCCGCTCGGCGTGCCTGTACTCCACCTCGTACCCCATCCGCCGGGGCACCTCCAGCAGCCTGTCCAGATCCAGGTCGATGGTGGCGCCGGCCTTCTGCGTCACCTCGTCCTCCACCGGGAGGTCGAAGTCGTTCGCCCCGAACTCCAGCGCGCGGAAGGCGTCCTCGTTCAGCGTGAGCACGGACGTGCGCATGTGCTTCACGTTGTCCAGGTAGATGCGGCAGAGGGCGATGTGGCGCCAGTACTCGCGCGGCGTGATCTCCATACCCCCCAGCGCCGTGCCGTACGGCTTGTACGTCCAGCACAGGAACGAGAACAGCCCGTCCCAGTCGTCCTCCAGGCACTCGTCCTGAAAGGCGCGGGTGCGCTCCAGGTGCTCCAGCCGCTCGTCCAGCGTCTCGTCGAAGCCGATCACCATGGTGGCGGTGGTGCGCATCCCCGTCTCGACGATGGCCCGCTGCGCCTGGAAGTACTGCGCGACCGTGTACTTGAACTTGGCGTGCCGCTTCCGGAAATCCTCCGTCAGGATCTCCGAGCCGCCGCCGGTAATCCAGTGCACCCCCGCGTCGCGCATGGCGGCGGCGGCCTGGTGGTAGCTCAGGCCGGCGCGGTCGGCCAGGAACATGAACTCGGCGATGGTGAGCGCGTAGAACTCCACCCGGTCGCCGTACCGCTCGCGTACGGCGGCGAACAGGTCGGCGTAGAAGTGGAGAGGAAGCTTGGGGTTGAAGCCGCCGTTGAAGCTCACCAGGTCGCCGCCCAGCTCCAGCAGCTCGTCCACCTTGGCGAACACGTCCTCGCGGCTCAGCACGTAGCCGCCGGCCTGGTTGGGCAGGACGTAGAACGCGCAGTAGTCGCACTGGGCCACGCACACGTTGGTGTAGTTGATGATGCGCATCACCATGTACGTGGCCTTCCTGGGCGCGTGGTAGCGCGCGCGCACCATCCCCGCCATGCGCTGCAGCTCCTCGTCCGACGCGTGCTCCCACAGCAGCCGCGCCTCGTCGGTGGAGATTCTCCCGCCACCCTCCACCTTCTGCGCCACCTGTGCGAGCGATGCCTGCACGCCCGCGGATCTATCGACCAGCACGGTGTCTCCCTGTGCGGTACGGTCAAGTTGCGTCATGCGATGAATTTCGCGACCGGCGGGGTGGGAGTCAACGGAGGAGAGTGCGGGAGTGGGAGTGCGGGAGTGCGGGAGTGCGGGAGTGCGGGAACAGCTAAGGTGAGCCACGGCTGATGCAGCGCGAGGGGCGCGCCCCCTCCGGGCCGGCACCACCGGCCCACCTCCCCCAAAAAACCCTGGGGGAGGTTGGAGGATGCCGATGGATCACGATTTTACGGTGGGCATCGAACTGGCGGCCGCCGGAGCCCCCCCTCACCCGGCCTCTCCCCCCCCGAACTGCACCCGAACTACAGGGGGGAGAGGAGAATTCGATCCCGCGACGAAGACCTACGTCCCACACCAACCTCCCCCGGCAGTTTCGGGGGAGGTGGGCCGGTGGTGCCGGCCCGGAGGGGGCCTGCGCCGGCCCATCCGAAGACGCTCCACCCTGCACCCACAACAAACCTCCCCCAGTCTTTTTGGGGGGAGGTGCGAGCCTGAGCGAGCGGAGGGGGCGCCGCGGGCGCCAGTTCGATCTCGCCCCTACGGAGACGTCGTCGCGGGCGTCGAAGCGGTCGCCACAGCCGGTGCCGGCGCGGGAGCGGGGTCCAGCATCGGGCGGCCGCGGCGGGCGTAGAGGGCGGCTTCGAGGATCATCGCCGTCGTGTTGATGTTGGGCGCGCCGGACATGCGGCCGCTTTCCTCGAACACGCCGGCGCCCCAGCCGCCGGACTGCCGCGCGCCCTCGATGCGCTGCACGGCGTTCCACGTGTACTCGCTGGGAAGCAGCGCGTGCCAGCCGAACGCGCCCTTGGTGCTCACCGTGCGGGGCGTGGGCCCGTCCGGCGCGCCCGGGGGCGGCTCGACCACGAACTCGCCGCCGTCGGAAAAGACGGAGTAGTACAGAAAGTACGGCGGACCCGTCAGCGCGTCCTCGTTCACGATGGTGATGGTGCCCGTCTGCCGCCAGCGCGCCTCCTGCGCGGCCAGCACGCGCCACGCAAGCTGCCGCATCTCCGGCGTCCAACCCGGCTCCAGCCCCATCATCAGGAAGGGATCGCTGGTCAGGTGGTCGCCGGGGCGCCGGTCGCCCAGCAGGGGAATGCCCAGCACCGTCACCGGCCGCGCGTTCCGGCGCACGTTCAGCGCGTTGGCCGGCGGGTGGCCCCACGCGGCGAACGCCAGGGCGGCGTACTGCTCGTAGCCGATGCGCCCCTCCTGGTAGCGCCGCTTGCGCCCGCGCGAGTCCAGGTCCTCGCCGCGCAGCTCCCCTTCGACGACCATGCGGTCGAAGTTCAGCCGCCCGATGATCTGCCGGATCAGGCTATGGTACTGCGGCTGGTTCTGGTCGATCACCCGCAGCGCCATCAGCAGGCGGCCCATGTCCAGCACCGACCAGCCGTATCCCGTCCCCGCCGTCTCTTCCTGCCCGGGCCGTCCGGCGATGTGTCCGGTGCGGGTGGAGTACGTCTTGTTGTACGCCGCGCTGTCGAACAGGCGCGCCTCCACCAGCGACTGCAGCGCGCGCCGCATGCGCCGGTCGTACTCCGGCCCGTCCAGCAGGTCCAGCTGGTCGGCGCAGTACAGCGCCATCAGCCCGCTGCCGATGTCCCACACCGTGGCGTAGCCGTAGCCGCCCACGGAGTTGATCCAGCCGGTGCTCTCGTTGTAGTTGGCCTGCACGTAGGCGTACGCGGTGCGCGCCGCGCTGTCGAACACGTCGTGGTCGCCCAGCGCCGGCAGGGCGGCCTGCGCCCCGGCGGGGGCCGCGCCGCACACAAGCGCGAGCGCCACGATGAACTGCTTAAGCATTCGGGTCCGGGCTGGAGGTGCCGTGCGTGGATAAAGCGTTCCGGGGCTGAGACATCCCTCGGTATCACCCGCGCGCAGGCAGAGGCAAGCTCCGCACCACGCCCCGTCTGCGACGGGGAGGCCCTCTCCCCCGACGGGCCTTTTGCTCGTTCCTCGCAACGGCCGTCGACCCCTCCCCCAGACTGCGGGGGAGGGGTGGGGCTGGCTGCCGTACGCTACGGATCGGGTGGTGCCAGAGGGTGGGCCGCCCCCTCTCTCCGGCG
>DASTVC010000740.1:0-3943 GCA_035759295.1 Longimicrobium sp.
CACCCGGCTGCGCCAGGGCGTTGCCCCCCAGCGCGATTACCACGGTCTTGCTCTGCACGAACCCTCGGTTGCGGGCCGACATTCTATGCCCGCCGCACACAGGCGGCAAGCGCGTTTCGCGTCAACGACTTCGGGGCGCGGCGGACAGCACGGGCCGGGGCTCGACGACAGGCAGCGAACTGCGCCCGCGGGGTGCCCCTCCCCCGGCCCCTCCCCGTTCGTTCCTCACGGAGAGGGGAGAATTCGATCGCGATTCGGCGGGTGCGGCTCACATCCAACCTCCCCCAGGTTTTTTTGGGGGAGGTGCGAGCCTAAGCGAGCGGAGGGGGCGCCGCGGACGCAGCCCTGAACCAATCGAAGCGCGTCCCCTCTCCCTCCGCCCTTACGGCCGGCGGTCGATGCCCTCGCCCGCGCGGTGGTGCGGAGGGAGGGAGACGGGGAGGCGGCCGGTGATGGGGGCGGCGCCGAGAAGGGCGCGGGCGGCGGCGGTCTCGGCGGCGGCGCCGGTGTCCCAGGCCAGCAGGTAGGCGGGGACCGACGGAAAGTTGTCCAGCAGGTACGGACTGCCCAGCGACACCGCGATCACCGGCTTTCCTGACGCGGAGAGGGTCTCCACGAACCCCGGCAGCCCGCCCCCGATCCCCAGCGCGCGGTACTGGAAGGGCGCGATGGCGATGGACGCGACCACCACGTCCGCCGCGGCCGCGCGCTCCCGCAGCGACGCGAAGGTGGCGGCGGGGGTGGCCGGGCCCACGCGCACGTGCTCCGCCGTCACGCCGCCGTCGGAAAGCGCGCGCTGCAGCACCTCGCCGGCGGAGCCGCGCCCGTTGTCGGTGTAGGTGACGTGAAGCACGCGGCCGCCGGCGCGGAGCGGCACCGCGTTCCCCCGGTCGCGCGCCAGGGTGATGGAGCGCGCGGCGACCGTGCGCGCCAGCTCGCGGTGCGCGTCCGTCCCCACGGCGGCCTCGACGGCGGCGGGGTCCACGCGCCCGCCGCGGTGCAGCCCGGCGGCGGCCTTGGCCGTCAGCACCCGCCGCGCCGCCTCGTCGATGCGGGCGCGGGGGATGCGGCCGGACTCCACCGCGGCCACGATGCCGTCGATCACCTGCGGGTGTCCGGGCGGCTGCAGCAGCGCGTCCGCACCGGCCAGCAGCGCCAGGATGCCGGCCTCGGTGACGGAATACCGGCGCGTAACCCCGCCCATGTTCAGCGCGTCGGTAAAGACGATGCCGCGGAACTCCATGGGCCCGCGCAGCATCCCGATCATCCGCGGCGACAGCGACGACGGCGGCGCGCCGGGCCCCTCGATCCCCACGGCGGCGATGTGGCCGACGAGCACGCCGTCCATCCCCGCCCGCATGGCCCCGCGGAACGCCGTGAACTCCACCTTCGCCAGCCGCGCGGAATCGCCGCTGATCTGCGCGAGGCCCACGTGCGAGTCCACGTGCGTGTCTCCGTGCCCGGGAAAGTGCTTGCCGACGGAGAGCAGCCCCGTCTCATGCGCGCCCTGCAGCCACGCCGCCGCCAGCCGCGCCACCCGCTCCGGCGACTCGCCGAACGAGCGGACGTTGATGATGGGATTGGCGGGGTTGGAGTTTACGTCCAGCACCGGCCCCAGGGTGAGGTGGATGCCCACGGCGCGCGCCTCGAGCCCCGTGGCGCGGCCCGCCTGCCGCGCGAGCGCCATGTCGTCCGCCGCGCCGAAGGCCATCGCCGGCGGCATGCGCGTGCCGCCGGGGGTCAGACGCATCCCCGGCCCCGTCTCCAGGTCGCTGACGATGAGCAGCGGCACGCCGGCCCGCATCTGCGCGGCGTTCAGCTTGGCCGCCAGCGCCGCGGGCGTGCCCGTGGAGACGATCAGCCCGCCCACCTCGTCGCGCATAACCCACTCCAGCATCCGCCGCTGCTCCTCGGGATCGGCGGAAGCGGACTGGCCGCTGATCCACGGAAACACCAGCTGCGCCACCCGCTGCCGCAGCGTGAGGCCGGCCAGCGTGCGCTCTACCCACGCCTGGCCGGCGGTATCGATGCGTAGCGGCGGGATTGCCGGCGCCTGCGGTACGGCGGGCGCAGTCTGCGCTTTCGTGGTGGCCGACTCGCCGGCGCGGTCCGGCGCGGAGCAGGCCGCAAGCGACAGGCACAGCGCCCACAGCGGGCGCAGGAAGAGCGAGGAGATCATTACCGGACTGGCTGGGGCTTGTCAGGATCGTGCAACGGCTCGCGAGGTGTGTTGCAAGCGGGCGGCCGGTGGGAAGAAGTGCGAAAGTGTGAGAGTGCGAAAGTGCGCGGCCGGAGCGACCCAAACGCTTCATCGATGCCACACATCGGTCATTTCGCAGGAGGCGCCGCGCCGCTCCGTCCGAACCCGATTCTCTGGCGCCGACTGAGAAATCTACCGTCGGATGCTCGAAGCCTTTCGACACTTACGAATCTCGCGGACGGTGCCGTGGATACCGTCCGCGAGAGTCGTGTGCGTCGACCAGTCACGAGGCATCAGCGAGTAGATTTCTCAGTCGGCGCCAGGGTATGGAGCAGAGGGAAGGTGGGCGCGGCGCTTCCTTCGAAATGACAGAGCTGTGCATTTTACGAGAGAGGAGACGTCGACGAGGCTCCTTCGCAATGACCCGATCGGTGCCTTTGACGAGAGGACGCAGAGGCGAACCGATCCGCCTTTGCGTCCTCATCGTGACCTCTTCCCTGCTGCGTGAAACGGCTTGCTACTTCCCCTCCCCGGCC
Source organism: Longimicrobium sp. (assembly GCA_035759295.1). GTDB lineage: Bacteria > Gemmatimonadota > Gemmatimonadetes > Longimicrobiales > Longimicrobiaceae > Longimicrobium. The sequence continues at coordinate 2,737 of DASTVC010000740.1, forward strand.
GGAAACAGGGTCATCACGGGCTGCACGTCGCCGCGCTCGGGGATCAGGCGGAAGGGCTCGATGCGGACGCGGACGTCGCCGCCTTCCACCGGCTCCATCACCACCAGGATGCCGCGGCTGATGCCCATGGGGCCGGCCGCGAAGTACTTGACGCCCACGTGGTACGCGCCGGGCACCACGCGGTCCGTGCGCACCACCTCGGGCCCGAAGCCCTGGGTGATGTCCTGCAGCAGCTCGATGCCGCTGGCGGCCTGCTTGTGCGAGTAGTACACGTGCTCGCCGGGCGGATCGACGACGTGCAGGTCTACGTCGTTGCCGTCCGTATCCCAGGTCATGGTGATGCGCAGCCGGTCGGTGCGCTCCAGGTCCACGTCGTGCGCGCGGGCGCGGCGGCGGATCTCCTCGGCACGGCCGGGCTGGGCGCGCATCCAGGCGCGGTACACGTAGCCCAGCTCGTCGCGCACCACCTGCGCGGCGTTGCCGTACCAGCCGTCGATGGGCATCCCGAGCGCCCGCTCCAGCACGTCGGCGGCTTCCTCCATCCGCCCCGACTGCCAGAGCAGCAAGGCGAGCGTTCGATACGGATTCGGGAGATCAGGCCGCATCTCCACGGCGCGGCGGGCGGGAGCCTCCCACGCGTCGCGGGCGCCCACGCGCCAGAGCAGGAGCGCGGCACGCTGCAGCATCTCCGGCTTGCCGGGCGCCACCTCCACCAACGAGCCGGTGGCGCGGTACGCCTCGTCACGGCGGCCCAGGTGGTGGCTGGCCAGGGCCAGGCTCTCGTAGACCTGCGGATTGTCGGGGTCCATGGGCTGCCAGCGGAACGCCACGTCGCGCAGCTCGCTCCAGCGCTCCGCCTCGGCCAGCGCCTCGCTGAGCTCGTTGTACAGCACGCGGTCGCGCGGGCTGGCCGCCAGCCGCGCCTTGAGACTGTCCGCCTCCCACGGCTGAAAGCGGCGCGCGCCCACCCACTCCGGCAGCGTGGGACGCGGGGGAGCGGCCCCGGCCGCGGTTCCGGCCGCGGTTCCGACCGCGGATGCATTCGGATCGCTGGACACCACGACGGAGTCCGCGCTGACCGCACCCGTCACCACGACGTTCTCCAGCGCGATCGACTCCTGCCGCTCCGCCGGACGGGCGGAGACGGGCGGCGGCGGCGGCGCGACCAGCGGGGGCGGCGCCGGCGCGGGCGGCGGCGGCGCACCTC
>DASTVC010000741.1:0-5363 GCA_035759295.1 Longimicrobium sp.
GCCCCTTCCGCTGCCTCTGTGTGATCGTTCTTGATGGACTCCGCGCCATCCCAGACGCGCAAACTGCCACCATCCAAATCAGACTTTTATAGATGGATTTACAGCGTGTCCATTCGTACGACTGCATAACTAATCACTGGCTTCGACGCCGATCCTGCGATTCTCCCGCACCCCATGTATCGATCTTTTCCAGACCTGATATTTTGATTGGATGCATCGTTTTGGTCCACGCTGCACCATTCTGCAGCGAACCCGCACGTGTCACCTTTGGCTCCTTGTATTGCACAGCAACGACTTACCCCGATCCCGCGGTGTGGCGCGGGGCGTGCCTCATCCCTCCCCGCTCTTTTCAAACGGAATTCAGGGTCCACGCTCCCAGCGCCGCGGGTACGGTTCACCAGCGGCGACGGGCATCCCGGCCACGCATCCATGCGGCCGCCGGTGGATCGGTATACGGAATTTTCTTCCGCGCCGGCCCTTCTTCCGTTCGAAAACCGCGCACCCGGACCATGCTCCGGACCCGCGGATCAGAACCGTCGGACGGACCCCTCCGTCCGGACCCTTTGCCGGAGGTCCCCCATGCGCTTCCTGCCCCTTGCCGCCGTGCTCGCCACCGCCGCCGCGCTGGCCGCCTGCTCGGACGCGTCCCCCACGGGCGCCCGCGCGTCCCAGGCCGCGCCGCTGATGTCCGCCGCGTCGGGACAGGGCATCGCCGGCTCGTACATCATCGTCCTGAAGGAAGGCGCGGACCCGCGCTCCGTGGCGGCCGTCGCCGGCGTGAGCCCGAAGTTCGTCTACACGGCCGCGCTCAACGGCTTCGCCGGGACGCTGAACCAGGGGCAGCTCACCGCGCTGCGCCACAACCCCGCCGTGGACTACGTGGAGCAGGAGCAGGTGGGCGGCATTCAGACCACGCAGACGCCGGTGACCTGGGGGCTGGACCGCATCGACCAGCATCCGCTGCCGCTCAGCAACAGCTACACCTACAACGCCACGGGCACCGGCGTGCGCGCGTACATCATCGACTCGGGGCTGCAGGCCAACCACCCGCAGTTCGGCACCCGCGCCAGCAACGTGTGGGACTATGCCGGCGGCAGCGGGGCGGACTGCAACGGGCACGGCACCCACGTGGCCGGCACCATCGGCAGCACCACCTACGGCGTCGCCAAGAACGTGTACCTGCGCGGCGTGCGCGTGGTGGACTGCGGCGGCTTTGGCGGCACGGCCAGCGTGATCGCGGCCATGGACTGGGTGCGGCTGAACCACATCAAGCCCGCCGTGGCCAACATGTCGCTGGGCTACCCGTTCTCGGCCGCGGTGAACACGGCGGCCACCAGCATGATCAACGCGGGCGTCTTTACCGCCGTGGCCTCGGGGAACGAGAACCAGGATGCCTGCAACGTCTCGCCCGCCAGCGCCAGCGGCACCCTCACGGTGAACGCGTCGGACCGCAACGACCGGCGCGCCAGCTTCAGCAACTTTGGCGGATGCACCGATATCTACGCCCCGGGCGTGGACGTCACCAGCACCTGGCTGGGCAGCGGCACCAACACCATCAGCGGCACCTCGATGGCCAGCCCGCACGCCACCGGCGTGGGCGCGCTGTACAAGAGCGCGCTGGGCGACGCCGCCTCGGCCACGGTGGTGAGCTGGATCATCAGCAACGCCACGCTCAGCGTGATCAGCGGCAACCCGGTGGGCACGCCCAACCGGCTGCTGTACAAGAGCAGCTTCTAGATCAGCACGCGCGCCGTCCCGGGCCCATCGGACGGCGCGCCGCACTCCCCTTTCATCCGACGAGAACGCCATGAAGGCCCTTCGCCCCACCCTTTCCGCCGCGGCGCTGCTGGCGCTGGCCGCCTGCGCGGACCAGACGCCGCTGGCGACCTCCGTCGACGCCGCCGCGCCGCTCCTTTCCGCCCAGGGCGGCCGGGGGATCGACGGCGAGTACATCGTGGTCCTGGAGAGCGGCGCGGATCCGCGCTCGGTGGCGGCGGTGGCGGGGATCCACCCGAAGTTCGTCTACACCTCCGCGCTCAACGGCTTCAGCGCGGCGCTGAACCAGGGACAGCTGAACGCGCTGCGCCACCTGCCCGGCGTGGCGTACGTGGAGCAGGACCAGCGCGCGGACGCGTGGACCACGCAGACGGGCGCCACCTGGGGCATCGACCGCATCGACCAGCGCAGCCTGCCCCTGAGCGGCACCTACACCTACACGTCCACCGGCGCGGGCGTGTACGCGTACATCATCGACACGGGGATCCAGGCCAACCACCCGCAGTTCGGCACGCGCGCGCAGGCCGTGTACGACTACGCGGGCGGCAGCGGCGCGGACTGCAACGGCCACGGCACGCACGTGTCGGGGACCATCGGCTCGACGACGTACGGCGTCGCCAAGAGCGTGCAGCTGCGGGGGGTGCGGGTGATGGACTGCAACGGCAGCGGCTCGTTCTCGCAGATCATCGCCGGGGTGGACTGGGTGCGGCTGAACCGGACGAATCCCGCGGTGGCCAACCTGTCGCTGGGCGGCGGCCTGTCCACCGCGCTGAACACGGCGGTCACCAGCCTGTCGAACTCCGGCGTCTTCGTCGCGGTCGCGGCGGGGAACAGCAACAGCGACGCGTGCAACTACTCGCCGGCCAGCGCCACGGCGGTGTTCACCACGGCGTCGTCGGAGAGCAACGACGCAAAGCGCAGCACCAGCAACTGGGGAAGCTGCGTGGACGGCTACGCGCCGGGCGGCAGCATCACCAGCACCTGGATCAACAGCGGGACCAACACCATCAGCGGCAGCTCGATGGCCAGCCCGCACGTGGCGGGCGTGGCGGCGCTGTACAAGGCGACGTACGGCAACGCGTCGTCGGCCACCATCGACAGCTGGATCAAGACCAACGCGACGGCGAACGTGATCACCGGGAACGTGGCCGGCACGCCCAACCGTCTGCTGTACAAGGCGGCGCTCTGACCCCCTGAGCGCCGCGACCGCGCGCCGCCCCGGATGGGAGCGGCGCGTACCACCCCACCCCTTTGGGAGGATGCCATGAAGCTGAGCAAGACCGTAGTGGCAGTCGGTGCAACGCTGGCGATGGCCGCGTGCTCGGACCAGTCGCCGGTGGCGGGACGCGCGCCTGAGGCTGCGCCCCTGCTTTCGGCCAGCGCGAACGGAATCGAGGGCAGCTACATCGTGGTGCTGAACGAGGGCGCCGACCCGCGCTCGGTGGCCGCGATTGCCGGCGTGGACCCGCACTACGTCTACACGGCGGCGGTGAACGGCTTTGCGGCCGAGCTGAACCAGGGCCAGCTGAACGCGCTGCAGCACAACCCCAACGTGGAGTACATCGAGCAGGACCAGACGTACGAGGCCGCCACCACGCAGTCGGGCGCCACCTGGGGGCTGGACCGCATCGACCAGCGCAACCTTCCGCTGAACGGCACGTACGTCTACAACAACACCGCCAGCACCGTGTACGCGTACGTGATCGACACGGGCATCTACACGGCGCACTCGCAGTTCGGCGGCCGCGCCGCGGTGTCGTACGACGCGCTGGGCGGCAACGGGCAGGACTGCAACGGCCACGGCACGCACGTGGCGGGCACCATCGGCTCGTCGACGTACGGCGTGGCCAAGGCGGTGCGGCTGCGCGCGGTGCGCGTGCTCAACTGCTCGGGCTCCGGCGCCACGTCGGGGATCATCGCCGCGCTGGACTGGGTTCGCGTGAACCACAGCAACCCGGCGGTAGCCAACATGTCGCTGGGCGGCGGCTATTCGTCCACGCTGAACACGGCGGCCAACAACCTGGCCAACTCGGGCGTGTTCCTGGCCGTGGCGGCCGGCAACGAGAACCAGAACGCCTGCAACGTGTCGCCGGCCAGCGCGGCGTCGGCCACCACGGTGGCGGCCAGCACCAGCACCGACGCCAAGGCCAGCTACAGCAACTACGGCAGCTGCGTCGACGTGTATGCCCCGGGCAGCAGCATCACCAGCACCTGGCTGAACGGCGGCACCAACACCATCAGCGGCACCTCGATGGCCAGCCCGCACGTGGCGGGTGTGGCGGCCCTGTACAAGGGCGTGAACGGCAACGTCGCGTCGTCCACCATCGACAGCTGGATCAAGACCAACGCGACGGCCAACGTGATCAGCGGCAACCCGAGCGGCACGCCCAACCGCCTGCTCTACAAGAGCACGCTGTAACCGGCTGACGCCCGACCGGCGCGCCGTCCCACCCGGGGCGGCGCGCCTTTCTCCGGATTCAGACACTTTCCTTTCCAGCGATAAAATGCTGGATTTCGATCGCTGCTCCCCTTATCATCCAGAGCGGCATCGCCTTTGGACAGGAGAGGATTGCAGATGAAATCGATCCGAATCCCCCTCGCCGTCTCCGCCGCGCTCGCGCTGGCCGCCTGCGCGGACCAGACGCCCCTCGCGACCTCCATCGACCCCGCCGCCCCGCTTCTCTCCGCCGCCAGCCGCGGGATCGACGGGGAGTACATCGTGGTGCTCAAGGAGGGCGCCGACCCGCGCGCGGCGGCGGCGGTGGCGGGCATCCATCCCCGGTTCGTCTACACGGCCGCGGTCAACGGCTTCGCCGCGCGGCTGAGCGCCGGGCAGCTGACGGCGCTGCGCCACCATCCCGACGTGGCGTACGTGGAGCAGGACCAGGAGGTGCGCGCGCTGGCGGCGCCGTGGAACCTGGACCGCATCGACCAGCGCAACCTGCCGCTGAACGGAACCGACACTCCCACGGGCTCCCCCGGCACGGGGGTGCACGCGTACGTCATCGACACCGGCATCCTGACCTCCCACACGCAGTTCGGCGGGCGCGCCAACAGCGTGTACGACGCGCTGGGCGGCAACGGGCAGGACTGCAACGGCCACGGCACCCACGTGGCGGGGATCATCGGCGCGGCCACCTGGGGCGTGGCCAACCAGGTGCGGCTGCACGGCCTGCGCGTGCTCAACTGCACGGGGAGCGGCACCACCTCGGCCATCATCGCCGCCATCGACTGGGTGCGCGTGAACCGGGTGAACCCCGCGGTGGCCAACCTGTCGCTGGGCGGCGGCTTTTCGTCCACGCTCAACACGGCGGTCAACAACCTGGCGAACAGCGGCGTGTTCGTCTCCGTGGGCGCGGGAGGCGAGAACGGGAGCGCCTGCAACGTCTCTCCCGCCAGCGCCGCCTCGGCCATGACGGTGGCGGCCAGCACCAGCACGGACGCAAAGGCCAGCTACACCAACTACGGCAGCTGCGTGGACATCTACGCGCCGGGCAGCAGCATCACCAGCACCTGGTACACCAGCACGAGCGCGACCAACACCCTCAGCGGCACGTCGATGGCCGCGCCGCACGCGGCCGGCGTGG
>DASTVC010000742.1:0-15695 GCA_035759295.1 Longimicrobium sp.
AAGTTGGGATCGAAGTCCACCTCCCCCAGGGGTTTTTGGGGGAGGTGCGAGCCTGAGCGAGTAAGGGGGCGCCCTCGCGGACGCAGTTCGATGCCGTCGGAGCGTTCTGAAGCTCTCCCCTCTCCCTGAGGAACGAACGGGGAGGGGCCGGGGGAGGGGCACCGCGCGGACGCGGCTCGATGTCGGATGAGGCAGGGCGAGGGAGCGCCGGCGGGGCGCGTGGGGTGGGCCCGCACACATCACCAACGCTGCACGCAGGACGGAATGCCGGAGCTGACGATCGCCGAGGTGGCGCGGATCGCGGAGGGGGAGGTGGAGCGGGGCGACCCGGAGCGCACCGTGCACGGCGTGGCGCCGCTGGACGAGGCGGGGCCGGACGACCTGTCGTTCGTTGCCGAAGCCCGCTACCACGCGTACATTCACGCGTCCCGTGCCGCGGCAGTGCTGGTGGCGCGCGGCGCGAGCATCGATCTGCCCGAGGGGATGGCGGCGGTGCGGGTGGACGACCCGCGCCGCGCCCTGGCCCGCATCCTGGGCGTGCTCTATCCGCGCCCCGCGGCGGCGACCGGAGTGCATCCGACGGCGGTGGTGGGCGAGAACGTTTCCATCGACCCGGCGGCGTCCGTGGGCGCGTACGCGGTGGTGGGGGAGGGGACGCGGATCGGCGCGCGGGCGACGGTGCACCCGCACGTGGTGATCGGGCGGAGCTGCGAGATCGGCGAGGACGCCCTCATCCACCCCCACGTGACGCTGTACGACGACGTCACCATCGGCGCGAGATCGGTCATCCACAGCGGCGCGCGGCTGGGCGCGGACGGCTTCGGCTTCGTGCCGGAGCGCGACGGGCTGAAGAAGGTGCCGCAGGTGGGCGGCTGCCGCATCGGCGAGGACGTGGAGATCGGGGCGAACACGACGATCGACCGCGGCTCCATCGGCGACACCACGGTGGGGCGGGGGACCAAGATCGACAACCTGGTGCAGATCGGCCACAACTGCCGCATCGGGAGCCACGTGATCATCGTCTCCCAGGTGGGGATCTCGGGGTCTACGAAGGTCGGCGACGGCGTGGTGCTGGGAGGCCAGGCGGGGGTGCAGGGGCACATCGAGATCGGCGCGGGGGCCAAGGTGGGCGCGCAGTCGGGGGTGACGGCCAGCGTGCCGGGCGGGGTGACGGTGAGCGGATACCCGGCCCGCCCCCACCGTGAGGCGCTGCGGGTGCAGGCGGCCATGTTCGGCCTGCCCAAGCTGGTGCAGCGCCTGAAGGCGCTGGAAAACGCGGTTTTCGGCCGGGGCGCGGAGGGCGCCCGGGCCGGTTCGCATGCGGACGAACAGGACGGCACGGAGCCGTCACGAGACGAATAGATGCCGACGACGACACCACGACAGAACACCCTCGCCCGCGCGGGCGAGATGCAGGGCGTAGGCCTTCACACGGGGGCGGAGGTGCGCATGCGCATCCACCCGGCGCCGGTGGACACGGGGATCGTGTTCCGCCGGACGGACCTGCCCGGCTCCCCCGACATCTCCGCCAACCTGGCCCACGTGGTGGGCACGGACCTGGGGACGTCCATCGGGATGGGCGAGGCCAAGGTGCACACGGTGGAGCACCTGCTGAGCGCCATGGTGGCCCGCGAGATCGACAACGCGTTCGTGGAGGTGGACGCGGCGGAGCTTCCCGCGGCGGACGGCAGCGCGCGCGACTTCAGCCGGATGCTGGAGGAGTGCGGCCGCAAGGAGCAGGACGCGCCGGCGCGCTACCTGACCATCGCGGAGACCTTCTCCGTATCCAAGGACCGCTCGGAGTACGTGGTGGCGCCCGCCAAGGACTACCGCGTGTCGGCCTCCATCGAGTTCGACCATCCCCTGATCGGCCGCCAGTTCGCCAGCTTTCACGTGGGCGAGCCCTCGTTCCAGACGGACGTGCTGCCGGCGCGCACCTTCGGCTTTCTGCGCGACGTGGAGGCCATGCGCGGCCGCGGGCTGGCGATGGGCGGCTCGCAGGACAACGCGGTGGTGCTGACGGAGGACGGGCTGCTGGAAGGAACGTCGCTGCGCTTTCCCGACGAGTTCGTGCGCCACAAGGCGCTGGACGTCGTCGGCGACCTGGCCCTCGTGGGCGCGCGCATCCGCGGGCACGTGATCGCGGAGCGGCCCGGGCATCTCGGCAACGTGGCGCTGGCGAAGGAGCTCGTCGCCCGGGCCGAGAAGAAGGCGCTGGCCCGGCCGATCCTGAACATCGAGCAGATCTCGCAGTATCTGCCCCACCGCTACCCCTTCCTGCTCGTGGACCGGGTGGTGGAGTTCGAGGAGCGGAAGCGGATCGTGGGGCTGAAGAACGTGACCATCAACGAGCCGTTCTTCGTGGGCCACTTTCCCGGCCGGCCGGTGATGCCGGGGGTGCTGATCATCGAGGCGATGGCGCAGGTGGGCGGGCTTCTCGTCCTCGAGCAGATGGAGAACCTGGACGACAAGGTGGTCTACTTCATGTCGCTGGACAACGTGAAGTGGCGCCGGCCGGTAACGCCGGGCGACCAGATCCGCTTCGAGGTGGAAGTGCTGCAGATTCGCGGCGCCACCTGCCGGATGAAGGGGGTGGGGACGGTGGATGGCCACGTGGTGGCCGAGGCGGAGATGATGGCGCGGGTGGTGGACAAGTGAGCATCGACATCTCGATCCCGACCGGGACGCAGGTCCATCCCACCGCCCTGGTGGACGACGCGGCGGAGCTGGGCGAGGGCGTCGTCGTGGGCGCGTACTCCATCATCGGCCCCGGGGTAACCGTGGGGGCGCGGACGCGCATCGCCAGCCACGTGCTGATCGAGCGCGATACGGCCGTCGGCGAGGCGTGCGTGATCAGCCACGGCGCGGTGCTGGGGACGGATCCCCAGGACCTGAAGTACCACGGCGAGACCACGCACCTGGTGGTCGGCGACCGGACGGTGATCCGCGAGTACGCCACGCTCAACCGCGGCACCAGCGCGCTCGGCTACACGCGGGTGGGGAGCGACTGCATGCTCATGAGCTACGTGCACGTGGCCCACGACTGCCAGCTGGGCGACCACGTGATCCTGAGCAACGCGGTGAACATGGCCGGGCACGTGACCATCGGCGACTGGGCCATCATCGGCGGGATGACGCCGATTCACCAGTTCGTGCGGATCGGCGCGCACTCGTTCATCGGCGGGCAGTCGCGCATCAGCAAGGACATCCCGCCGTTCGTGAAGGCGGCCGGCATCCCCGTGCAGCTCTACGGGCTGAACTCGGTAGGCCTGCAGCGGCGCGGCTTTTCGGAGGAGACGCGGCGCGAGCTGAAGCGGGCGTACCGCCTCTTCTTCGGATCGACGCACAACACCACGCAGGCGCTGGCGCGGGCGCGCGAGGACCTGCGCGCGCTGCCGGAGGTGGAGGCGTTCCTGACCTTCTTCGAGACGTCGGAGCGCGGGGTGTCGGTCTGATGAAGGCCGGCGTCCTGGGCGTGGGAAGCCTCGGCTTCCATCACGCCCGCATTCTGCGCGACGTGGCTGGCGCGGAGATGGCCGGCGTGTACGACGACGACGCGGCGCGTCTGGAGAAAGTGGCGTCGGAACTGGGCGTGCGCGCCTTCCGCAGCCGCGACGAGCTGCTGGAGTCCGTCGACGCGGCCGTCATTGCCGTTCCGACGACGGTGCACGCGGAGGTGGCGCTGGCGGCGATCGACGCGGGCGTCCACCTGCTGATCGAGAAGCCGATCGCGCACACTCTCGAAGAGGCCGAAGCGATCGTGGACGCGGCGGCGGCGAAGAATCTCGTGGTCGCGACGGGGCACGTGGAGCGCTTCAACGGCGCGCTGCGGGCCTGCGAGCCGTACCTGGACGATCCGCGCTTCATCGAATCCCACCGCCTGGCGCCGTTCAACCCGCGCGGGACGGACGTGGCGGTGGTGCTGGACCTGATGATCCACGACATCGACCTGGTGCTGTCGCTCGCCGGCCGCGCGGTGGAAGCCGTGGACGCGGTGGGCGTGCCGGTGCTGACGCCCGGGGCGGACATCGCCAACGCGCGCATCAGCTTCGAGGGCGGCGCGGTGGCCAACATCACGGCCAGCCGCGTGAGCTTCGAGCGGATGCGGAAGATCCGCTTCTTTCAGCAGTCCGGGTACATGTCGCTGGACCTGGCCGCCGGCACGGGCGAGTTCCTGCGGCTGAAGCCGGGGGCGCGGATGCCGGAGGGCGAGGTGGGCGTCGCGGCGCTGCTGGGGCTGGTCGAGCGGATCGAGCTCAAGGGCGACGGCGCGGAGCCGCTGCGCGCGGAGCTGGAGGCGTGGGTGGCGGCGGTGCGCGGCGAGGCGCCGCTCGTCGTCAGCGGCGAGGCGGGGCGCGATGCGCTGCGCGTGGCGCTGCAGATCATGGAGCGCATCGAGCAGCACGCGGCCGCGGGGCTGGCGGCGCGGGTTTGAGATTGGGGCGCGTCGCAAGGCCCACGATGGCGGCAGGCCTCGCAAGGGCGAATGAATTCGCGGCAACAACCACACAAAGTCCACCTTCGTGGACTGTCGAGTTGGCTGCAGTCGGAGGGATCGTGCGCGTGGCGGAGTCCGCAATAGCGATTGAAATCGCGGCTACGACGTCACGCTGTCCGCCTGCGCGGACAAACACGCGGGCGGTGATGGCGTGACCCATCTGGCCGATTCCCACCCGCCGCATCCCACCATTTTCATCTCCGCGGGGGAGGAGTCGGGGGACCTGCACGGGGCGGCGCTGGCGCGGGCGCTGCGCGAGCGGTTTCCCGACGCGAGGCTCATCGGGCTGGGTGGGGCGCGGATGCAGGCGGAGGGGGTGAAGTTGCTGGCGGGCCTCAACGAGCTGGCGGTGATGGGCTTCGCCGAGGTCATCCGGCACCTGCCGTTCTTCATCAAGCTTCGCAAGCAGGTCTTCGATACGCTCGCCCAGGAGCGGGTGGACCTGGTGATCCCCATCGATTACCCCGGCTTCAACCTGCGCTTGGCGCGGCACGCGAAATCCTCGGGGATTCCCGTACTGTACTACATCGCGCCGCAGGTGTGGGCGTGGCACAAGAGCCGGGTGCGCGACCTGGCCCGCGATGCGGACGAGGTGGCGGTGGTGCTGCCGTTCGAGGAGGACTTCCTTCGCCGCGGCGGGGTGAACGCGCGCTTCGTGGGGCATCCGCTGCTGGACCGCGCAGATCCGGAGCAGCCGCGCGACGCGTGGGCGCGGGCGAACGGGCTGGATCCCGATCGGCCGATCCTGGCGCTGTTTCCCGGCTCACGCGCGCAGGAGGTGCGGCGGCATCTGGAGCTCTTCCAGGCGGCGGCGGATCTCGTCGTCGCGCGGCGGCCGGACGCGCAGCCGGTGGTCGGCGTGCCGGGCGGGATCGACCGCGCGCTGTACGCGGGGGCGCGCTGGCCGCTGGTGGAGAGTGCCGGCGGGCTGCTGCAGTACGCCACCGCAGCCATCGCGAAGAGCGGCACGACGACGCTCGAAGCTGGCCTCGCGCTGACGCCGCTCGTCGTTGCCTACCGGATGAACGAGGCCAGCTACGCGCTCGCGCGGCGGGTGGTGAAGGTGCCGCACATCGCGCTCGCGAACCTGATCGCGGAGGAGCGCGTGGCCCCGGAGTTCGTGCAGGACGCGGCGACGCCGGAGGCGCTGGCGGATGCGGTGCTGCCGCTGCTGGACGCGGAATCGCCGGAGCGGGCGCGGATGGTTTCGGGCTTCGCGAAGGTGCGGGAGCGGCTCGGCGGGCCGGGGGCGTCGCGGCGCGTGGCGGAACTCGCGGGGGAGTTGCTGGCGAAGCGGGATCCCGGTGCGCATCGCAACGCCACGGGTTGAAACCCGCGGCTAGAAAGGCCATAAGCCCCGTCTCGGCTCGTTACACTCGCCGAACGGGGCTTCACCTGCACGAGGGCCGACGCATCGCGGTGCGCCGCGGATTGTATCGTGCGGGTAAAGGCCTGTCATTTCGGGGGAGCACCGCGCCGAAGCTTCTTCTCGCTCCACGCTTTGGCGCGACCGAGAAATCTACGTTCCGGACCTGGCGGCCTTTCGTGCGGCCATGAACCTGCCCCACGATCGCCTTCCGCACCTGACCTGATGGACGAACCCACATCCCCCGCCGAAGCCGAGCGCACGGAGCTGCCGTCGGAGATGACGACGCGGCTGCCGTGGCACCAGTCGGCGCTCGCGGCGCTGGGCGGGGCGGGGCTGGACGCCATCATGGGCTCGTGCCGCTACCGCACGGAGGGCGAGGAGAACTTCCGGCAGTTCTGGGACGCGGGAAAACCCGTCATCTTCACCCTCTGGCACGGGCGGCTGCTGCCGTGCACCTACCACCACCGCCACCAGGGCGTGGTCACGCTGGTGAGCCTGCACCGCGACGGCGAGTACATCACCCGCGCGGTGCGGCGCTGGGGATACACGGCGGTGCGCGGCTCCACCAGCCGCGGCGGGCTGGAGGCGCTGCGCGAGCTCATCCGCCACGTAAAGCAGGGCCGCTCGCTCGCCATCACCCCCGACGGCCCGCGCGGCCCGCGCGAAAAGATGAAGCCTGGTCCCGTGATCATCGCGCAGCGCACCGGCGCGCCGATCATCCCGGTGGTGTCGGGGGCCAGCCGCGGCTGGTTCTTTGGCGGATGGGACCGGTTCCTGATCCCGCAGCCGTTCGCGCGCTGCCAGATCGTCTACGGCGAGCCCGTCTTCGTCCCCCGTCAGGCCGACGAGGCGCAGATCCAGTCCGTTATGCATGACGTGGAAACGCGCCTGGGTGGCCTGATGCGGCGCGTGGAGGAGCGGTGGTGAGGCTCTCACCCCCGACCGGCCTTTTGCTCGTTCCTCGCAACGGCGGTCGACCCCTCCCCCAAACTGCGGGGGAGGGGTGGTGTGGATCGATGGCCACGCGTTCGCGGGTACCGGCCGGAGCGCGATCGAATTCTCCCCCTCTCCCGCGCAGCGGGGGAGGGGGCCGGGGGGAGGGGGCCCTGTCGGGCGCAGTTCGATATACGTCGACGAACCGCAAACCCTCGGTTTCCCCAACCTCCCCCAGGTTGGGAAGGTGCGAGCCCAGGCGAGCGGAGGGGGCGCCCGCGGGTCGAGCCGCGCCATGAGGCGCCCCGACGAGTTCGCGCGCGAAGTCTGGGCCGGCGGCGGCGGTGCGGCGGGGGCGGCGCTGCGGGTCGCGCTGGCGCCGGCGGAGGCGGCGTACGCGGCGATCACCGGCGTGCGGAACGGGGCGTACGACCGCGGCTGGCTGCGTAGGGAGCGGGCGGAGGTGCCGGTGATCAGCATCGGCAACATCTCCGTCGGCGGGGCGGGGAAGACGCCGTTCGCGGCGTGGATCGCCCGCCGGCTGCTGGCGTGGGGGCGAGACCCCGCCGTCGTTCTGCGCGGATACGGCGAGGACGAGATCCTGCTGCACCGCGAGCTGAACCCCGGGATCCCGGTCTTCCCGCACAAGCGGCGCGTGGAGGCGGCGTTCGAGGCCTTTGCCGTGGGGTGCGACGTGGTGGTGCTGGACGACGGCTTTCAGCACCGCGCGCTGGCGCGGGACCTGGACGTGGTGCTGGTGCCGGTGGAAAGCTGGGAGCCGCGGCCGCGCCTGGTGCCGCGCGGACCCTGGCGCGAGGGGCCGCGGGCGCTCGGCCGCGCGGACGTGATCGTGCTCACGCGCAAGAGCGCGGACGCGGCGCGCGCGGCGGAGGTGGAGCGCGAGGTGGCGCGGATGCATCCACGGAAGCCCATCATCCAGTGTGCGCTGCTCCCGTCGCGCCTCGTCCCGCTGCACGGGGGCGAGGCGAAGGAGATCGGCGCGCTGGCGGGGAAGCGGGTGCTGGGGGTGGCGGCGCTGGCGGTGCCGGAGCCGTTCATCGAGCACCTTTTCGAAGCCGGCGCGGAAGTGGACGCGGCGACGTATCCGGATCATCATCCCTTTGATCAGGACGATGCGGACACCCTCGTGGAATGGGCGGGCGGGCGGATGATGGTGATGACGCACAAGGACGCCGTGAAGCTGCGGCCGCTGCTGCCGGCGAGCGCGGAGGCGTACGTGCTGGAGCAGGCGGTGACCATCGAGAGCGGGGCGGACGCGCTGGATGCGGCGCTGCGGCGCGCGCTGGGGGAGCAAACGGGATGATGCAGGCGGACGTGGTGGTGATCGGGAGCGGCATCGCTGGACTATCCTTCGCGCTCAAGGCGGCGAAGTTCGGCACGGTGGCGCTCATCACCAAGAAGAGCCGGCCGGAAAGCAGCACCAACTGGGCCCAGGGCGGCATCGCGGCGGTGTTCGGCGAGGACGATTCGCCGGCGCTGCACATGGAGGACACGCTGGTGGCGGGCGCGGGCCTCTGCCACCCCGACGCGGTGGACGTGCTGGTGCGCGAGGGGCCGGAACGCGTGCGCGACCTGATGGACCTGGGCGTCCGCTTTACCCGCGACCACGGCGACCTCTCGCTGGGACTGGAGGGCGGCCACTCGCGCCGGCGCATCGTGCGCGCGGACGACCTGACGGGTCGCGAGATCGAGCGCGCGCTGCTGGCGGCCGCGGCGGCGACGGGAAACGTGCGCGTCTTCGAGAACCACCAGGCGGTGGACCTGCTGACGGCGACGGACCCGGGCACCCTGGGCGAGCGCTGCTGCGGCGTGCTGGTGCTGGATACGGAAACCGGCGAGCTGAGCCCGTTCCTGGCGCGCGCGGTGATGCTGGCCACCGGCGGCTGCGGCCAGGTCTATCGCCACACGACCAATCCGTCCATCGCGACGGGCGACGGGGTGGCGATGGCGTACCGGGCGGGGGCCAAGGTGGCGAACATGGAGTTCATCCAGTTCCATCCCACGGCGCTGTATCCCGCCCGCGAGCGCACCTTTCTGATCAGTGAGGCGGTACGCGGCGAGGGTGCGGTGCTGCGGCGGCGCGATGGATCCACCTTCATGGAGGACTACCATCCGCTCGCGTCGCTGGCCCCGCGCGACGTGGTGGCGCGCGCCATCGACCGCGAGATGAAGAAGAGCGGCGACGCGCACGTGCTGCTGGACTGCTCGGCGATCCCGGAACACGAGATCCGCGCGCGCTTCCCCAACATCCTGCGCGAGACGGCGGAGCGGGGAACGGACATGCTGCGCGAGCCGCTTCCCGTGGTCCCCGCGGCGCACTACCTGTGCGGCGGCGTGCTTACGGATACGCACGGGCGCACCTCCGTCCCCGGCCTGTACGCGGCGGGCGAGACGGCGTGCACGGGCGTCCACGGAGCCAACCGCCTGGCCAGCAACAGCTTGCTGGAAGCGGTGGTGTTCGCCCACCGCGCCTCTGAGCGGCTGGGTCCGCAGCTGCAGGTGACCCGGCCGCTGGAGCCGGAGCAGCTGCCGGCGCCCACGGGCACGCGCGAGCCAGAGGGTGTGCTGCTGGTGCACGACCGCGAGGAGATCCGCAACGTGATGTGGGACCTGGTCGGCATCGTGCGCAGCGACGAGCGGCTGGCGGAGGCGGAGGCGCGGCTGCGGCAGATCTCGCTGCACGTCAACGGCATCTGGGCCGATTCGCGTCCCACGGCGGACCTGGTGGAGCTGCGCAACCTCATCCAGTCGGCGCTGCTGATCGTGCGCTGCGCCCTCCAGCGCAAGGAAAGCCGCGGCCTGAACTACAACGTCGACCACCCCTACCGCGACAACGAGCACTGCTTGGCGGACACGATCGTTGTGCGATAGATGTTCGCGGCGCATGATTTCTGCGCCTCCGGCCTGAACATCCGTCTGAGCCCGTTACTGGGAGGATCGTGATGACAAAGCGTGTTTACTCGGCTGAGGACGTCGAAGAAATTCTGCTGATGCTTCCCGTCCGCCGCAGGGTGATCGTCTTGGGCAAACTCCTCAAGAGCTTGAAGGGGAACGAGGCCGATGAGGGGTGGATCGAGGAGTTGCAGTGGCGCCTGCAGGACTGGCGCGCAAAGCGTAAGACGGAGCCGCTCGATGATCTGCTCGACGGTTCGAATGAACAGCAGGATGAACTCTTCGACTTCGCGCCAGGGATCGCTGCGTAGCGGATGAAGATCGTCGTCGCGGTGGTAGGGAAGGCGAAGGGCGCCGTGGGCGAGGCCATCGGAGAGTACGAGGCCCGCACGCGGCGCTATTTTGCGTTCGAACCGCACGAGGTGAAGGAGGAGCAGTACCGCGGCAAGGGCGACGCGCCCCGCGTGCGCGACGAGGAAGGGAAGCGGCTGCTGGCGCGCGTCCCCGCCGGCGCGGAGATCGTGGCGCTGCACGAGACGGGGCGCGCGTGGGACTCGCACCGGCTGGCGGCGTATTTCGCGGAGCTGAAGGTGCGCGCCAGCCCCGGTGTGGCGTTCCTGATCGGCGGGGCCTACGGGCTCTCGGACGAGATCCTGGCGCGCGCCAGCCATACCCTGGCCCTCGGCGCGATGACGCTGCCACACGAGCTGGCGCGGCTGGTGCTCACCGAGCAGCTGTATCGCGCGGGGACCATCAATCGCGGCGAGCCGTACCACAAGGGCAGGGAATAGGGGACAGGTGACAGGGTACAGGGGACGATGACGGAAGTCCGATTGACGGAGCAGGAGGCGCAGGCGGTTCGTGCGGCGCTATCGGCGATGGTGATCAAATCGCGCACGGGGGAGCTGGGGGTGATGCACGGAGCGGAGCGGTTCGTGTCCACGCAGCGCATTTTCAGGAAAGCGGACCGTGATGCGCTGGGCGCCGCGGCCCGCAAGCTGGGGTTGGGCGCGATCCGGGAATACGCGGGGTGAGCCGCAGCCTCGTCCGCGCGCATTTCAACGCAAGGCGTGCGACCGGCTCTGGAACGTGCCGCAGCCTTCCGAAAGTCGAGATCGTCGTTTTACGGGCATTCTCGAACGCCGGAATTTCGCCACTTCCGTCCGAAAAACGGCTCGGTGGCGATCGATGGGCCCGGACGCTTGCTGTACGGCGCGATAGTCCTTAATCTGTAACACGTGCGGTTATCATTTCCGCACGGGTGGATGCGACAGCAGACTACCGCGGGGTTCCGCTCTCGACAGCGGCTCCCCGCGTCATCCGGATGGGAGGGCGACCTGACGCTCAAGATCGAGGTCCAGCCGCTGCGCGGATCACGCCTGGTGGACGACTACCGCGCCGGAAAGCCGGAGGCGGCGCGCTTCTTCACCGGCCACCCGGGCGACCTGCGGGCGTTCCGCGCCAAGCTGGCCGAGGTGGGCCGCCGCTTCGGGCGCGCGGAGCGGGAGACGGCGGCCGCGGCGGTGCGCCCCACCTCGCCCGGCGCGGCGGCGCGGCTGGCGCGCTTCGTCGAAGAGGGCGGGGCGGTGGTGACCACCGGCCAGCAGGCCGGCCTGTTCACCGGCCCCATGTACACCATCCACAAGATCCTCACCGCCATCCGCCTGGCCGAGGCGCTGGAGGAGCGGCTGGGCGTCGTGGTCCTCCCCGTCTTCTGGGCCGCTTCGGAGGACCACGATTTCGACGAGGCGAACCACACCTACCTGGTCGACGGGGCGGGGAAGCTGCGCCGCCTGGCGGTCTCCGCGACGGACGATCGTCCCCTCCCGATGAGCGAAATGCGGCTCGGGAAGGACGTTGAAAACCTCTCAGGTGAACTGCGGGATGTCGTTGAATCTATTGGAGATAACGCTGTTGATCTGAGAGATGTTTTAGCTCCCTATCAGGCGGGGAAAACGGTGGCGGAGGCGTTCCGGGGAACGGTGGAACGGCTGTTCGCGGACTTCGATCTGCTGGTGACGGACGCGGCGGATCCGCACGTGAAGCGGGCCTCGCTCCCCGTGCTCCTCGGCGACGTAGAGCGCGCCAGGGAGCACGAGCGGCTGGTGCGCGCCCGGACGGAAGAGCTGCAGGCGGCCGGCTACTCCGCGCCGGTGACGGTGCGGCAGGACGCCGCGAACGTCTTCTTCCATGGCCCCGCCGGTCGCGAGCGGCTGGCGAAGACGCGGGACGGATGGATCGCGCGCGCGGCGCGCATCCGCTTTACGCCCGACGAGGTGGCGGAGCGGATGCGGGCGGAGCCGGGCGCCTTCAGCCCGAACGTCTTCCTGCGGCCGGTGGTGGAGTCCGCCGTCTTTCCCACGCTCGCGTACGTCGGCGGGCCCGCGGAGACGGCGTACTTCGCGCAGATCGGGCCGCTGTTCCAGGCGTTCGGCATCATCCCCCCCGTCTCCTACCCCCGCTTTGCCGCGCGGCTGGTCCCCGACGAGGTCGCGCGGAAGGCGATGGAGCTGGGCGCGACGGACGAGGAGCTGCAGCTGCCGGAGCACGAGCTGGCGTCGCTGCTGGCGAAGCGCCGGCTGCCTGCGGCGATCACGGAACGGCTGCACGGGCTCCGCGTCGCGCTGGTGGAGGGCTTCGGCGAGCTGATGGACGCGGCGGCCGGTATCGACTTCAACCTGGACGGTGCCGTGGGCGCGCGCCGCAACCGGGCGCTGCTGGAGGTGGCGGAGGCGGAGGCGAAGATCCTTGCCCACGCGAAGAAGGCGGACCGCGGCATCAGCCACGATCTTCCCTTCATCCGCAACCACCTCATGCCGCTGGGAACGCCCCAGGAGCGCGTCCTCAACGTCTTTCCGTACCTGGCGATGCGGCCCACGCTGCTGCGCGATCTGGCGGAGGCGATGGAGGTGCGCTTCGATCCGGAGCCGGCGGACGCGCATGCGCCGCCCGGTGGCGCGGTCCATGCACCCGCGCGCGCCCAGCCGGCGGGCACCGTGCCCGACCCGATCGCCTGACGCCGAACCGCCCGCCGGGAGCTCCCCGCGCGGGCGTTCTTCCACCGGATGCCGATGACCCGCGACCCCCGCGACCCCCCGCCGCCGCACGACCCGCTGGAGCCCGATCCCGACGCCACCGTGGAGATGCCACGCAAGGAGGCGCTGGAGCACGGCTCCCTTTCCAGCGACCCCGAAGACGAGACTGTCGAGCCGGCGGCCGTGGTCCCGCAGGCGGCCAGGTCGTCTACCTCGGCGTCGGCGATGGTGGCCGCGGGGATCCTGCTGAGCCGCGTGATGGGGCTGGTGCGCGAAAGCGTGTTCGCCGCGTACTTCGGGACCACGGCGTTCGCGGACGTGTTCCGGGCGGCGCTCAAGATGCCCAACTTCCTGCAGAACATGCTGGGCGAGGGCACGCTGAGCGCGTCGTTCATCCCCGTGTACTCCGAGCTGCTGCAGGAGGGGCGCAAGGAAGACGCGGGGCGGGTGGCGGGCGCCATCTTCGGCCTGCTGGCGGTGGGGGCGGGGGCTCTGGCGCTGCTGGGCGTGCTGGGCGCGCCGCTGCTGACGACCATCTTTCTCCCCGGCTTCGAGGGCGAGCGGTACGACCTGGCGGTGCACATCACCCGCATCCTCTTCCCCATGGCGGGGGTGCTGGTGCTGAGCGCCTGGTCGCTGGGGATTCTGAACAGCCACCGCAGCTTTTTTCTCCCCTACTTCGCGCCCGTCTTCTGGAACGCGGCGATGATCGCCACGCTCATCCTGTTCGGCCGGCAGATGTCGCTGGACCGGCTGGTGGTGGCGCTGTCGTGGGGCGCGATGATCGGCGGCGCGCTGCAGTTCCTGGTGCAGCTGCCGGGGGTGCTGCGCGTGGAGCGCAGCCTGAAGCTTTCGCTGGGGCGTGGCGTGCCCGGCGTGAAGGACGCGGTGAGCAACGCGGGGCCCGCCATCACCGGGCGCGGCGTGGTGCAGATCAGCGCCTGGGCCGACACCTGGCTGGCGTCGCTGCTCAGCGTGGGCGCGCTGGCGGTGTTCGGCTACGCCAGCACGCTGTACCTGCTCCCCATCAGCCTGTTCGGCATGTCGGTCGCGGCGGCGGAGCTGCCGGAGCTGGCGCGCCAGCGGCAGGGCGGGGTCGAGGCGCTGCGGGTGCGCACCTCGGCGGGGCTGGAGCGCATCGCGTTCTACATCGTCCCCTCCTTCGTGGGATACGTGGCGCTGGGCGACGTGGTGATCGCCACCATCTACCAGCGCGGCCAGTTCACCCGCGCCGACACGCTGGCCACCTGGGTGGTGCTGCTGGGGTTCACCACCGGCCTTATCGCCACCACGGGCTCGCGGCTGTTCTCGTCCACCTTCTTCGCGCTGCGCGACACCAAGACGCCGGCGCGCTACGCCATCATGCGCGTGGTGCTTTCCATCGTGCTGGGCGTGGTGCTGATGCTGATGTTCGAGGGCGTGACGGTGAAGAAGTGGGGGCTGCACATTCCGCCGGGGCCGCTGGGGTACCTGCGCGTGGGCGGCCAGGCGCTGGGCGTGTTCGGGCTTACGCTGGCGGCGGGGATCGCGGCCTGGATCGAGTGGTGGATGCTCAAGCGGGCCCTGCGCGCGCGCATTGGCCACGTGAGCGCCGGAAACGGTCCGCTGTCGCGCATGTTCGCGGCCGCGGGGGCCGGCGCCGCGCTCGCCTGGGGCATGCGCATCGTGCTCCCCGACGACCTTCCGACGCTGATCACCGGCGTGCTGGTCCTGGGCATCTACGGCGCCACCTACTTCGTCGTGGCGGCCGCGCTGGGGCTGGACCAGGCCGGCGCCATCTTCCGGCGCATCAAGGGGATGCTGGGGCGGCGGTAGAGGGCGGGGAGGCAGCCGATTTCGGCCGGCGGTGGTGTTCGGCGGTTGAAACCGCGGCTGGAAAATCACGAAATCCGCCTTCGCGGATTGTGGCCGAACGCGCGGAGCGCCACGACGGACAGGGAGCCGGCCGCAGCCCCGGTTGCGGACGCGCCGGTGTGTGGGACGCCGCACACCCTTGGGCCGCCCAGTCCACGCAGGTGGACTTTGTGACGTTGTTGCCGCGATTTCAATCGCCCCAGCGATGGGCTTGCGGGAACGCTCCGGAGAGTGCCGGAGAGACACACCATGGCTGACGATCCAACGAACCCCACCATCGCCCACGCCATCCGCCGCGCGCTGATCGACGCGGCGGAGGCGGCGTATGAGGATGCGGGGATCCAGGGCCTGTGCGCGGAGGGGCGCTGGGAGGCGGCCGTGTCCGCCATGCGCGCCGTGGATGTCGAGGCGGTCGCCAGAGGAGCGGCGGAGGCGTCCACATCGAACGAATTCTCCGCATCATCCAATCGATCCGCGCCTCCGGAATCCGCCGCATCTGCTTGATGCGCAAGGCGGATGGCGCGATTTACATCAACCAGATTCGTGGGCTGACCCCTTTGGTACGCGGGTGACCGGAATTGCGCGGATGGTGTATCATATCCTCTCGCAGATTTCGATCGTCCGCAGCCGCAGGCGTTGATGTCCACCGAAGCGATCAGCACTCTCGACGCAAAGCTCCGCACCCTCACGACCCAGCCCGGCGTGTACCTGATGAAGGACGCCGAGGGCGTGATCATCTACGTGGGCAAGGCCAAGAGCCTGCGCTCGCGCGTTCGCTCGTACTTTCAGGGCGGCGCGCACCACGGCATCAAGACGCGCGAGATGGTGCGCCGCGTGGTGGACTTCGACACCATCGTGGTCCGCAGCGAGGCCGAGGCGCTGATCCTCGAGAACAACCTGATCAAGGAGAACCACCCGCGCTTCAACATCAACCTGCGCGACGACAAGACGTATCCGTACATCAAGGTCACCAACGAGCCGTTCCCCCGGGTCTACGTCACCCGCACGCTGCGCAAGGATGGCAGCCGCTACTTCGGCCCGTACACGGACGTGCGGCGCATGCGGCAGTCGCTGGAGCTGGTGAAGAAGCTGT
>DASTVC010000743.1:0-4349 GCA_035759295.1 Longimicrobium sp.
TGATCTCGCTCACCAAGGGCGTGGCGATCGAGCTGGCGCCGCGCGGGATCACGGTGAACTGCGTGGCGCCCGGGTGGGTCGACACCGAGATGGTGGCGAAGCCGATGGCCGGCGGGCGCGAGCGCATCGAGGCCGGCATCCCCCTGGGCCGTATCGCCTCGGCGGACGACGTGGCGGGGCCCATCGTCTTCCTCTGCTCGGCCCTGGCGCGGCACGTGACGGGCGAGATCGTGAACGTGAACGGGGGGAGCGTGCTCTGTGGCTGAGGACGGCAATCGCCCCCGCATCCTGTTGCTGGCCACGGGCGGCACCATCAGCATGAAGGTGGACCGCGAGCGGGGCGGCGCCGTGCCGACCCTGACCGGGCAGGAGATCATGGAGTCGCTGCCGGGGGTGGAGGAGATCGCGCGGGTGGAGGTGCGCGAGTTTGGCCGCTACCCCGGCCCGCACATGACCATCGAGCGGATGTGGGAGCTGCGGGCCGCCGTCGTCGCCGCCCTGGACGAGCGGTTCGACGGCGTGGTGGTGACGCACGGGACGGACACCATCGAGGAGACGGCGTACCTGCTGGACCGCTCGCTCACCCCCGGCGCGCCCGTGGTGATCACGGGGGCCATGCGCAACTCGTCGGAGCTGTCGTGGGACGGCCCGGCCAACCTCATGGCGGCCATCGAGGTGGCCGCCTCGCGCGAGGCCCGCGGCCGCGGGACGATGGTGGTGCTGGACGAGGAGATCGTGCAGGGGGCGGAGGTGGTCAAGACGCACACGGAGGCGGCGGGCACCTTCGTCTCGCCCAACTGGGGGCCGCTGGGGGTGACGGACAAGGGCCGGGCGCTCTTCTACCGCGAGTCGCGCCGCAAGCCCATGCTGGCGCCCGGCGCGCCCGCGCTCCCCGTGGACCTGGTGAAGATCGTGGCGGGGGCGGACTCGCGGCTGCTGGAGGCCAGCCTGGACAGCGGCGCGCGCGGCATCGTGCTCGAGGCGCTGGGGCGGGGGAACGTGCCGCCGGACGTGGTCCCCGGCATGCGCCGCTGGGCGGACGCCGGGCGCCCCGTGGTCATCACCTCCCGCTCGCTGCGGGGGCGGGTGCTGGACACCTACGCCTACCCCGGGGGCGGTCACATGCTGCGCGAGATGGGCGCCATCTTCGGCGACCACATGACGGGGCAGCAGGCGCGCATCGAGCTCATGCTGGCCATCGGCGTGCACGGCGGCGACGTGCAGGCCATTCGCGAGGTGGTGGAGGCGGGGCGGTACGAGCACTGAACGCGCGGTCTTTTTATCCGGAGATCTGGAATGACGATGAAATTGATGCGCACACCCCCCATCACGGGACCGGACGAGATTCGTGCCGCGCGCGAGGCGAACGGCTGGAGCGTGGAGCAGATGGCGGACGTCATGTGGGTGAGTCCGCTGGAAGTGGTGGCGTGGGAGGCGGGGTCCTTTCCTCCGTCGCGGCAGGAATCGGGCTTGATCCGCTGGCATGCGCAGATGGCGGAGCGCGACCGCGCGTACGGGCCGGATGGCATTCAGCCATGCGCCTGGATCGCCAGCCAGGCGGCACGAGACGATACGCCCGGGGCGCATCCATCGAACCTGGACTGGAAGTACCTGGCGGCACATGCATCCCGCTGCGACGCCTGCCGCCGCGCGGCCGAGCTGGACGCCGCGCTTCCCCCCATCCCGTCCCCGATCGAAGACCCGGCGACCCTGCTCTGGCGCAGGATCGACGCGCTGCCCTGGCCGTACACGCTGGCCGTTCACTCGGGCGTGGCCGCGGCCCTCGCGGGTTTCGCGGTGTTGCTGGGCTACGCGTTCATCTGGCTGCAGGATCCCGCGGAAAGCGTTTCGCTCTCCGCGACTCCCTTCCTGGTCCTGATGTCGGGCGCAGAGGCGTTCGTGCTCCTGGACCGTCCGTTGCGCGACACGGCGGCGCGCCATCCGTTCCTGGTCGGGTACCTCCGCACGGCGGGAGTCCTGGTCACGATGCTCGTGGCCTGGCTGGCGCTCTCGGGAGTGGAGCTGTTCGGGGATGCGTGGGTGTGGATCGTCACTGGCATCGTTACCGCGCTGCTGGGCTATGCGGCCGGCGAGATGCAGGAGGACCGCAACCCGCCCTCCGTCCCCTCGCGCCAGTGAGCGGGGAGCCGGCGCATGGAGCTGATGCAGACGATCCGTGCAGGGCATCCACAAAAGTGGTAGAGGCCGGCGGTACGAGCACTGAGCTCAGCGCTGAACCCACCGGGCGGCGTGGTGAAACCAGTGTGGGCACCCGTTGCCGGCGAACCCGGTGAACGGGTGAACCGGTGCCGCGGACGGAAACCCGCGACGTAGCGGTCTTCCGGAATTCAGCGGTTCTTATCGAGGAGTTCCATGGGTTTTCGTATCCCCGGCATCCGGCCAGACACCGTGTCGGCAGAGCAGGTACGCGCCGTCCGCGAGTCGCGCGGCTGGACGGCGGAGCAGCTGGCGGACGCGGTGCACGCCAGCCCGCTGGAGGTCTCGGCGTGGGAGGCCGGCGCGGTGCGGGTGCCGCCGGAGCAGGCGGGGCGGATCCGCTGGATG
Source organism: Longimicrobium sp. (assembly GCA_035759295.1). Lineage (GTDB taxonomy): Bacteria > Gemmatimonadota > Gemmatimonadetes > Longimicrobiales > Longimicrobiaceae > Longimicrobium. The sequence goes on from DASTVC010000743.1 coordinate 2,566, forward strand.
ATGGACTCCGACGCGTGGAGCGCGGAAGTGGCCCGGGTGCGGGGCGAGCCATGTGAGTGGGTGCGGGAGAACGCGCCGGACCTGTACGACATCATGTTCGCCGACCTGGCCGGCAACTGGTTCGCATACAGCGCGATGGTCCGCGAGCACGTCGCGGGATGCGCTACCTGCCGGGCGACGTACATGCACGCGGAGCGCATCGGTGGAGCGCCGCCGGAGCCGGGGAATGCGCCGGATACGTGGCGGACGCGCTACCATCGCTGGACGAAGCGGTTTCCGCGCTGGATCGGCAGGCCGCTGGAACTGCTGGGCGCGTTGCCGGGGCTGGCGGTGGTCGCGCTGGCGGTGGGTACGATGCCCGACAAGGACGCCGGGCTTGCCGCGCACATCTACGGCGGCGCCATGGGTGCGATGATCGGCTGGGGGGCGCTCCTGCTCGCGTCGCACGGGCTTGTCCGGGTCGCCCGCCGCTGGCCGCGTGCCGCCGGGGTGCTGGCGGGGATCGCCGGAAGTGCCGCGGGGCTCCTCTCGTGGTCGTTCTGCGATTCCGGGGTCGACCTCGGTGACCCGCGCGTTTGGGCTGGCGCCGCTGCCGTGGGCGTGGCGCTGGGGCTGGTCCGCGCGGCGCGGGCGCGGGACGAGGCCGATTCCCCGGCGCCGGCGTTGTCGATGGGTGCGGAGCCCCCCCTGCTGACCAGCCCCGACGCCCGCCCCGGCACGCGTGTCGATGATCGCGGTCCGCAGCCCATCCGCGACGTGATGGAGGCCGGGCGCTACGAGCACTGAGCTCCGGGTGGAACCCTCCCACGGCGTGGCGAAACCCTTGCTGGCATCCGCCGTTTTCGACTGGACGCCGGGCTCATCCGGCGGCTCTGCACGGAGGTCATCATGCGCTTTCAGTTTCTCAAGCCTCGCAAGGACGTCGCGTCCGCGGAGCAGGTGCGCGCGCTGCGCGAACGCCGCGGCTGGACCCTGGAGCAGCTGGCCGACGAAGTTCACGCCAGCGCGCTGGAGGTGTCGGCGTGGGAAGCGGGGGCGGTCGCGGTGCCGTCCAGGCAGGCGCTGCTCATCCGCTGGCACACGGAGCGGCTCGCGTGGGCCGATGCGCTGGTCGCCGTGCGCGGGGAGTTGTGCAGCTGGGCGCGGGAGAACGCGCCGGATCCGTACGACCGGATCTTGAGGAACCCGGCCAGCTTGCGGTACCCCGAGAACGCGGCGGTCCTGGCCCACGTCGCCGGGTGCGTCGCCTGCCAGGCGGCTCTGGCGCGGGCGCGGCAGATCGGCGGACATCCGCCGAAGCCGGACACGTCGGATTCGTTGCGGGCGCGGTACTGGCGCTGGCTGGACCGGCTGCCCGACCGGGCGCAGTGGCCGTTCATGGTGGCCGGCCTCGCCGTGGGATCCGCGCTTCCCGTGTCCTTCGTCGCGTTCTGGGCCCTCGACCTGTGGGTGGGTCTTCTGCTGGGGTGGGCGGCGTTCTGGGCGACAGCCCGCGTCACTTCCAGGGGACTGGCGGGGCTTCCGCCGGTGCTGGCCGGGTTTGCCGCCGGTCTGCTGGGCTGGTCCACGTTTCCCGGGAACACGCTGACGGACCCGCGCCCCTGGCAATACGTTGCGGGGCTCGGCGTAGTGATGGGGGTCGGCCAGCTCATGGGCGCGATGACCAGGAAGCGCAAGGCGCGGGCGCTCGTGGCCGGCGGCGCGCCGGCACCCGCGCTTTCGCCGCCGGCTCCGGACCTGGCCGCCACCCTGCAGCGCGTGACCCAACGGGCACCTGCGTCATG
>DASTVC010000744.1:0-3669 GCA_035759295.1 Longimicrobium sp.
TCCTCTGGCTTTTGTCTGTCCCTCTGTACCCCAACAGTTTCCCAGAATCAGTCGACGTTCTGGATGGATGCACGGGGTTCGGAATCGAGCAGATCGTTCACCTGCCGGAGCTTCTCCGCGAACTCCTGGTCCGATCTGCGCGCCGAGTGGTGCACTACCAGAACCACCACCGCGGCGGCAAGCGCCCCCGCCACGTACAGCCAGTCGCGCCTGTCCACCGCCGCCCACACCGCGAACACGATGAGGAGGACGATCAGGGGGATGCTGCACCCGCATCCGCATCCCAGCGGGCGGACGTCGTGGTCGCGCGCATCCACCGTGCGGTTGTGAAAGGCGAGCACGGTCTGGAACCCCTTGTCGCCGGGCTCCCACACCACGGCGAGGTCGTCTCCCTCCTTGATGGCCACGGGCTCGCGGCCGCGAAAACGGAGCCGCACGCCCCCGATCTCGAACAGCGCCAGGTGGTCCGTCCGGCTGCCCCCCGCCGAGACGTGAACGGTGTGCCGAACGTTTTCCGCGATTCCGGTAAGGCGGTCCATGGAGGGCCGGATGGAAAGGGTGGGGGCTTTCTCGCCGCGTGGTGAACGCGGAAGGGAAGGGGTTTCCGCTGCGTCAATCGGGGATGATCATCTCGCCTTCGCTCACCAGCACGGCGCTGCCGCCCACGCGCACCTGCGCCACGCGGCCGTCCAGCACGTCGGCTTCGATCATGATGCGGCTGGGGCGGCCCATCTCCACGCCCTGCAGCACCTTCCAGCTCCAGGTGCCGTTGCCCTCCGCGTCGCGCGCGGCCAGCAGGCCGGCGAGCGCGGTGGCGGCGCCGCCGGTGGCGGGGTCTTCGGTGATCCCCATGGCCGGCGCGAACATGCGGGCCCGCAGCGCCACGCCCTCCTCGCCCGCGTCGTCCGTGCTCACGTACAGGTGCGGGGCCCACGCGTTCGCCACGTGGCGCTCCCACGCGGCCAGGTCCACGCGCGCCCGGGCCAGCGCATCGCGGCTGCGCACGGAGACGAACAGAAACGGCACGCCGGCGGTGTAGTTGGCGGTCGGCAGGGAGCCGCCCAGGTCGCTTTCGCCGATGGACAGCACCTCCGCCAGCTCGGCGGGGGCGGGGTGCGGCGGCCCCGCCTCGGGGACGCGCGGCGCGGCGAACATGGCGAAGGTCGGCCGGCCCTCCTCCATCCGCACCTCCACCGGCACCGGCCCCACCGTCTCGTTCAGCACCAGTCGGGCGACACGCTCCCCCGGCGGCACGCGGCCCAGCATCGTCAGCAGAAAGGCGGTGCCCACGGTGGGATGGCCGGCGAAGGGGAGCTCGCCAAGCGGGGTGAAGATGCGCACGTCGAACTCGGCGCCCTGCGCGCCGGTGACGAACACCGTCTCCGACAGGTTCAGCTCGTGCGCGATGCGCTGCATGGTCTCCGGCGCGATCCCTTCCGCGTCCGGGAACACCGCGAGCGGGTTGCCGCCGAAGACCTGGTCCGTGAACACGTCCAGCGTATGGAACTTGGCCCGCATCGTCCTTCCCCCGTGAATCGCCATTCCCGCCACTCCGCCCGAAGTTCGGGATTCCGCGCCCGCCGCGCAACGGGGACCTTGCTGCTCGACACAAAAAGTGAATGCGTTCAAAACTCTTGCGCCCTCGATCGCGGCCTCCTATCCTTCCCTCTATAATTGAACGTGTTCAAAATAACACGGAGAGGGAGGACCGGATGGACGCCATCGTCATCACCTACGGCGTGTACCTGGCCATCAGCATCGGCGTTACGGTGTGGGTCGCGCGGACGCTGTTTACAGACGGGCTGCGCCTTCTGGTCGACGTGTTCCAGGGTGACGAGGTACTGGCGGCCTCGGTCAACCGCCTGCTGAGCGTGGGATTCTACCTGATAAGTCTCGCGGTCGTCTGCCTGGCGCTGCCGATGAGAACGCAGGTCGTCAGCGCTCGGGGAGGCTTCGAGGCGCTGGCGGAAAAGGTCGGAACGGTGCTGCTGGTGCTGTGGATGATCCACTTCGTGAACTTCATCGTGTTCACGTACATTCGTTACTGCAACACGGGCCACAGAAGGGCGCGCTGACATGAGGCCGGCATCCCTGCCGTGGATGGTGACCGTGCTGGCGGACACATCGTTCCTCGAAGGGCTGGGAACCTGGGCGAGGCTGACGCTCCAGTTCTCCGTCCATCTGTTCGTGGGGATACTCTTCCTGATGGTTCCGCTGATCGTGGTCTACGGCACCATGTTCATCCTGTCGAAGCTGGCCGGCCGCATCCGCCGCGGACGGTCTCCGCGATGACGGCGCGGCTCTCCGTTGCGCCGGGCGCGTCTGCCGTCGCAGGTTCAAGGGGCGACGAACCCCGGGGAGGACCGATGGCCGAGGCGGCGGGAAAGACCGCGAAGGGCGAGCAGACGCGCGCGCTGATCCTGGAGACGGCGCTGGAGCTGTTTCGCGAGCGGGGATACGAGGAAACCACCATGCGCGCCATCGCCGAACGGGCGGGCGTGGCGCTGGGGAGCGCGTACTACTACTTCAGCGGCAAGGAACAGCTCATACAGGCGTTCTACGGCCGCACGCACCAGGAGCACCTGGCCGAGGCTGAGCAGGTGCTGCGGACGGAGCGCACGCTGCGCGACCGGCTGCTGGGGGTGATGCAGGCCAAGCTGCGCACCATCGAGCCGTACCACCGCTTCGCCGGCATCCTGTTCCGCACGGCGGCGGACCCGGAGAGCCCGCTGAACCCGTTCAGCGACGAGTCGCTCCCCGCGCGGGCCGAGGCGACGGAGCTGTTCGCTGAGGTGGTGCGCGGGGCGGAGGACAAGAAGCTGCCGAAGGACCTGGAGGCGGAGCTGCCGGAGCTGCTGTGGACGTACCACATGGGGATCGTGCTGTTCTGGATCCACGACCGCTCCCCCGGCCGCGTGCGCACCTGGCGCCTGATGGAGCGCACGGTGGATCTGGTCGCGCGCCTGATCGCCCTCTCCACCCTTCCGCTGATGGGCCCCATCCGCAAGATGGTCCTCAAGCTCATCGCCGAGCTCCGCACCCCCGCGCCCGGCGAGGAGCCGGTGGTCTGAAAGGTGTGGCTGGATCATCCACAAACGTTCGCTTCCTGAGAAGGTGTTGCTACACCGTTTACGAGTGTTGACTTCCTGAGGGAGGCGCCGCGCCGTACCCTGCTTCTGCGATGCAGCCTGGCGCCGACCGAAGGACCTCGCTGGCAGAACCGTGGGCTGGATTCCAGGCGCCACACTAATACTTGCGTCCAGAAGATCGCTGTCATTCTGAGGAAGGCGCCGCGCAATACCGTCTTCACGCTCCAGGGTCTGTGCGCCGAGCGAAGAATCTCTACGATGGGCGCACGGTCCCGTCGGCTACGTGGGCCTCGGCGCGAATGGCCGCCCGTTCCCGATAGAGATTCTTCGGTCGGCGCACAGGCCAGGGTGCGACTGGGAGGGGCGGAGCGCGCGCCTCTCTCAGAATGACACCGTCCGCTTTATCGGTCCTCCGTTTCCGGATTCCGTTTGAAGCTGACGGTTCCGCGCGGCGCTCCCCCCTCAGGAAATCCACGTAGTTGGGAGCAGTCTTGGTCCAAAAAAAGCGAGGACGCGGCGATTTTCCGCATCCTCGCTTCAATACTCCGCCCTGCGTGGCGCGGTCTCTACGGTCCGGAGA
>DASTVC010000745.1:0-3622 GCA_035759295.1 Longimicrobium sp.
CCGGGCATCGCCTCGTCCCCATCGCCCGAAGCCGCGTACTGCCCGCGCACGGCGTAGCGGTGGATGTCATCGCCCTGGATGAGGGGGATGGACTGGAGGACCTTCACCTTCTCGTTGCGGATGGAGTCGGCGTCATAGCTGGCGGGCGGCTCCATCGCGACGAGAGTAAGGATCTGCAGCAGGTGGCTCTGCACCATGTCGCGCAGGGCGCCGCTGGAGTCGTAGTATCCGGCGCGCCCCTCCACCCCCACGCTTTCCGACACCGTGATCTGCACGTGGTCCACGTAGGTGCGGCTCCACAGCGGCTCCCAGATGATGTTGGCGAAGCGGAAGACGAGCAGGTTCTGCAGCGTCTCCTTGCCCAGGTAGTGGTCGATGCGAAAGATCTGCGGCTCGCCGAACACCTTGAGCAGCGCCACGTTCAGCTCGCGCGCCGTCTGCAGGTCCTTGCCGAACGGCTTTTCGACGATGATGCGCGTCCAGCACTCCGAATCCACGTCGCACACCAGCCCCGCGCGCCCCAGCCCTTCCGCCGTGGGCGCGATGACGGCGGGCGGCAGCGCCAGGTAGAACAGGCGGTTGCCGCGCGTTCCGTGCTCCCCGTCCGCCGCCTCCAGCTTTTCGCGGAGGGTGATGAAGGTCTGCGGATCGTCCGTGGAGCCGTAGACGTAGTAGATGTGCTTCTCGAACTCCGCCCACGCCGCCGCGTCGGGCGCCTCGGCAAACTCCTCCAGCGCCGCCCGCATCCGCTTTCGGTACTCGGCCTCGTCGATCTCCTCGCGCGAGTTGCCCACGATGCAGAACTCGTCCGGCAGCAGCCCGTCCATCTTGAGCTTCCACAGCGCCGGCATCAGCTTGCGCCGCGCCAGGTCGCCCGTGCCGCCGAAGATCACCAGCACCAGCGGATCCGGGCAGCGCACCCGGGCCATCGGCGCGGCCATGGAGGTTCGGAGCGGCGTCTCGCCCGTGGCCGGCGGCAAGGGGACGTCGGGAAGCTGCGGATCGCCGCTCATCTGGGCGCCTCCCCGCCCGGCAGCGACTCCTTGATGGCGTGCCCGCCGAACTGGTTGCGCAGCGCCGCGATCACCTGCGCGCCGTACGATTCTTCCTGCCGCGAGCGGAAGCGCTGCAGCAGGGAGAGGGTGATGACGGGCGCCGGGACGTCCAGGTCCAGCGCCGTCTCCACCGTCCATCGCCCTTCGCCGCTGTCCGCCACCCAGCCGCGGATGCGCTCCAGCTCCTGCCCCTCGGTGGCGTAGGCGCGCTCCAGCAGCTCCAGCAGCCAGGAGCGCACCACGCTGCCGTGGTTCCACAGGTCGGCGATGCGGCGCAGGTCCAGCCCCATCCCCGACTTGTGCAGGATCTCGAACCCCTCCGCGTACGCCTGCAGAAGCCCGTACTCGATCCCGTTGTGCACCATCTTGGTAAAGTGCCCCGCGCCGGACGGACCAACGTGCGCGTAGCCATCTTCCGGCGCCAGCGTCAGGAAGGCCGGCTCGCAGATGGCGACGGCGTCCACGTCGCCGCCCACCATCAGGCAGTAGCCGTTCTCCAGCCCCCAGATGCCGCCGCTGGTGCCCGCGTCCACCAGGCGTACGCCGCGGCCGGCCAGGTCGGCGGCGCGGCGCTGCGTGTCCTTGAAGTTGCTGTTGCCGCCGTCGATCAGCACGTCGCCGGGCTGCACGCGCGCGCCCAGGTCCTGCAGCACCTGCTCCGTGGGCCCGCCGGCGGGCACCATCACCCAGATCACCCGCGGCGCCTGCAGCTTGCCGACGATGTCGTCCAGCGACGCCGCCGGCTCCGCGCCGGCGGCGGCTGCGACCGTCTGCGTGACCGCCGCGTCGCGGTCGTGGACGACCACCTGATGGCCGCCGCGCGTAAGGCGCTGCGCCATGTTGCCGCCCATCTTGCCCAGCCCCACCATCCCCAGCCGCATTCCGCCCTCCGCTCGTTGCTCGATGTCCGTTCGACCCGCCCGCGCCCGCTGCAAGTCTCGTCCCTACCTCCGCAAAAGATGATTTCACGCGGAGCCACGGAGGAAAAGAAGAGCCGCGGAGAAAAGAACGAAGGACGTGAAAGATCCTCTTTCTCCGCGGTTCTCCGCGCCTCCGCGCCCTCTGCGGCTCCGCGTGAGATCGCCGTTCTCGGGGCAAACGAAAGCGCGGCGGCCTTCGCTGGGAAGGCCGCCGCGCTCGTCATCCACCGAAAGCCGGAAAAGCTACCGCAGACGCGCCAGGAGCTCGTCGTTGCTCTTGGTGTCGTTCATCTGCTTGAGCAGCAGGTTCAGCGCGTCATCGGGGCCAAGGGAGTGCAGCGCGCGGCGCAGCTGGTAGATCTTGTCCAGCTGCTCCTGCGGAAAGAGCATCTCCTCGCGGCGCGTGGCGCTCTTTTCGATGTCGATCGCGGGAAAGATGCGCTTGTCGGCCAGCGAGCGGTCCAGCACGATCTCGCTGTTGCCCGTGCCCTTGAACTCCTCGAAGATCACCTCGTCGCCGCGGCTCCCCGTGTCGATCAGGGCCGTCGCGATGATCGTCAGGCTCCCCGTGCCGCCCCGCACCTTGCGCGCGCTGCCGAAGAAGCGCTTGGGCTTTTCCAGCGCGCCGCTGTCGATGCCGCCGCTGAGCATGCGGCCGGTGCCGCGCTCCGTGGTGTTGTACGCGCGGGCCAGGCGGGTGAGCGAGTCGAGCACGATGACCACGTCGCGGCCGCTCTCCACCTGCCGCCGCGCGTGCTCCAGCACCATCTCGGCCACCGTCACGTGCCGCTCGGCCGGGCAGTCGAAGGAGCTGGCGATCACGTCGCCGATCCCCAGCATCTGCATCTCCGTCACCTCTTCCGGGCGCTCGTCCACCAGCAGCACCATCAGGACGGCGTCGGGATAGTTGGTGTGGATGCCCCGCATGATGGCCTGCAGCACCGTGGTCTTGCCGGCCTTGGCCGGGGCCACGATCAGGGCGCGCTGCCCTTTGCCCAGCGGAGAGATGAGGTCGATGATGCGGTTGGTGAAGTCGCGGCGGGACTTGCTTCCTTCTTCGGGCGGAACCTCCAGCCGCAGCCGCTCGTCGGGGTACGAGGCGGGAAGGCTGCCGAAGTCGGCGCGTCCCCGGGCCAGCGCGGGGTCCAGCTCGTTCACGGCCTGCACCTCGTCCAGCGGCGGGCTCTTGCCGCGGCCGGGGGGCGTGCCCGTGGTTCCCTGCACCCGGTCGCCCGTGCGCAGCCCCAGGCGGCGGATGACGGACTGCGACACGAACACGTCGCCGTCGGCCGCCTGGTAGCCGTTGGCGAAGGTGCGCAGGAACCCGCTGCCGCTGGGCAGAACCTCGAGGATGCCGTCCGCGGGGGATTGCGGCGCACCGGAAGGACGCGCCGCGGCGGACGGTTGGGCGGAAAGGCTCATCAGATTTTACGTTCGCTTTGATTCCGGAGCGCAACGGCCCCGCCGGCTGATCGCCGGTCGAGAGAAGTTTCGTGAGCTCCGTGGATGTCGGCTGGATGCGCGCCGGATAACGTCAAGTTGCGTGCCTGATGCGGCCGCAAAGGAGAAAACGCAGACGTGGTGGAGCGCGGGATGCCCGAATACTAGCGTTTCCGCGGGCTTGCGCAAGGACGACGCGCGACGCAA
>DASTVC010000746.1:0-14674 GCA_035759295.1 Longimicrobium sp.
GGAAGGTCAGCATTCCCGTGGGGCTGCTTACGCCTCACTCGGGGGGAGGACGGAAGATGATGATGGAACGGCGTCAGCACCGTAAGGAGTTGTCAACGATCCTCCCGGTCTGAACTGTAAACGATCATTCCGGTTGCTCAATGGGGAGGATGGGGGCCGTCCGCGGGGAGCGAGTGAACTCGCCGCAACCAAAACGGAAAGCCCCGCAAACTGCGCGGGGCTTCAACAACATGCGGACCTGCGGTCCAGAGACGGACCCGGACCATCACGGGCAGGTGAAGCCCCGTTTTGCGAGGAACGAGCAAAGACGGGGCTTATGGCCCTTCTAGCCGCGGGCTTCAACCCGTGGCGCCGGGCCCTACGCGCGACGATGGATCATGTCGCGATCATGTGGACGATGCGCGATCAAACCTCCACCGTCTCCGCCTCCTCCAGCGGCTCGGGACGGTGGGACGACGCCGCGGTGCGCTTCGGCGCGCGCCACTGGCGATAGCGGCGCCACGTGAGCGCCAGGCCCGTCCACACCAGGAACGCCGCGCCGAGCGACACCAGTCCCGCCAGCGTCTGCCCCGGGATGCCCAGCACCTCGCCCGTGTGCGCGAAGCGCAGGATGCTGCGCAGCCGCCGGCCGGGCGTCTGACTGGGAAACGGCTCCCACTTCGCCACCTCGCCCGTCGCCGGATTCAGCGCGAGCTGGGCGCGCTTCTGCGGCTGCCCGCCGTCGCCGCGGTCGATGGAGAACGCGACGGGCTCGCCCGACTCCTTGGGCAGCGTGAGGGTGATGCTGCGCCATCCATCCACCTGCTTCTCCGCCCGCGCCGCCAGCACCCCGATGCCCTCCAGCGACACCGCCGGTTCCGCATCGCGTCCGCCACGCTCGCCGCGCTCGGACCGCTCCCCACGCTCTCCACCCGGACGCGCCGCAGCCTGTCCACCCGCAGCGCCCGACGCGCCGGGCGCGGAAGGCGCACGGCCTTCCGGGGACGCAGGCGGCGGCGTCTCGCCGACGGCGCGGTAGACCAGCGCGCTGGCCCAGGGATACGAGATCACGACGCCGGAGACGACGATGATGAACAGCGGTACCGCTGACCAGAAGCCGATGACGTGGTGCCAGTTGAAGTCGCGCGCCTTGGGCGTCAGGCCGCGGCGGAACCAGGCCACGTTGCGGAACGCCCGCCGCGTCCAGCTGCGCGGAAACCAGAGGTAAAAACCGCTGACCACCAGGAACAGGAACATCAGGTTGGCCGCGCCGCTGATGCGCTTGCCCAGCTCTCGCGCCCCCTCCTGCTCGGCCCCCATCCAGCGGTGCAGCGCCACCACCTTGCGAAAAAATCCGCGCACGGAGGTGGACCCCTCGCTCAGCACCTGCCCCGTGTACGCGCTGACGAACAGTGTCTTCTCGCGCCCGAACGCCACCTGCGCGGGCGTATCCGCATCCGCGAACCACTTGAGCGTCGTGGGCTTGCCGGGGTGGGTGGCCGTCACGCGCGCCAGCAGGGCCTCGGGCGCCAGGCGCGCGGCACCGGGGGCGGGTGGGCCCGCATCCAGCCCGCGCGTGTCGGCCCAGGCGGTGATCTGCCGCTGGTAGGCGAGCAGCACGCCGGTCACCGACATCAGCAGGATGACCAGCGCCGCGCTCACGGCGGTCACCAGGTGCATCCAGAACACCACCTTGCGAAGCTGCTTCACGGACGGGACCACGACTGGAGGGATGCACCTGCCGCATTGAAGAACGCCCGCGCGGCGTACCGCGGCGGGCGCATTAGCAGCAGAATTGCGATTGAGAACCTTTCTCAACTTCTTCAAGATCGACCTCCGCGTCAAGTCCCGACGCCAGATCGCATCCCGCAGGGCGTACTTCGGCAGAGATCGAACTGCGCCTGCGGGCGCCCCCCTCTCCCGGCCTCTCCCCCATAAACAGCATGGGGGAGAGGTGACGCGACCCAGTTATCCGGGGCGAAGACCCAATCTGTCGAAGCACGATCGAATTCTCCCTTCCCCCACGCAGTTTGTGGGGGAAGGGCCGGGGATGGGGGGCGCCGGCCCCTGAGACCATCCGGACCGGGTCGCCCGCCGTTCACCCGTTCACCCGTTCACCCGTTCACCCGTTCACCCGTTCACCCGTTCACCCGTTCACCCGTTCACCCTTGCCCCTGTATCCTGTATACGGCATTATGCCGCGTCCCTTCCCCGCGGCACCCCGGCAACCGGAGATCCCCAGGCGGCAAGCCCGCGCCCGGGGGTGCTAAAAAACCTGAACGCCGCCGTGCCGCATCGTTCGCAACGCTTTCCGGAGAAGCACATGAAGCGTGCGTTGTGCGCCCTGGCGCTGGGGGCCGCCACGGCCGCCTGCTCGCAGGGGCAGGCGCGGCCCGCCGATTCGCCGCCGGCGCCCCAGAGCGTCCCGCGGCCGGCGGACCCGGTCCCGGCCACCTATCGCCCCGTCCCCGCGCAGCCCCCCCACATCCGCGGCGGCACCGTGATGACGGCGGCGGGGCAGATCATCCCCAACGGCCAGGTGCTGATGGTGGATGGAAAGATCGCGGCGGTGGGAGAGACGGTGCAGGCCCCGGCCAACGCGGTGGTGGTCGACGCCACCGGCAAGTGGGTCACCCCCGGCGTCATCGACACCCACTCGCACCTGGGCGTGTACGCCAGCCCCGGGGTGCAGGCGCACAGCGACGGCAACGAGGCCACCGGCCCCAACACCGCCGAGGTGTGGGCCGAGCACTCGCTGTGGCCGCAGGACCCCGGCTTTGTGCGGGCGCTGGAAGGCGGCGTCACCAGCATGCAGATCCTTCCCGGCAGCGCCAACCTGTTCGGCGGGCGCAGCGTGACCATAAAGAACGTCCCCAGCCGCACCGTGCAGGGGATGAAGTTTCCGGGCGCGCCGTACGGGCTAAAGATGGCGTGCGGCGAGAATCCCAAGCGCGTGTACGGCAACCGCGGCGGCCCCAGCACCCGCATGGGCAACGTGGCGGGGTACCGCAGCGCCTGGATTCGCGCGGCCGACTACCGGCGGCGCTACGACGACTGGGACCGCAACGGCCGCAAGCCGGGCGACATGCCCGCGCGCGACCTGGAGCTCGAGACGCTGGCCGGGGTGCTCCGCGGCGAGATCCTGGTGCACAACCACTGCTACCGCGCCGACGAGATGGCGCAGATGATCGACATCGCGCGCGAGTTCGGCTACCGCATCCGCTCGTTCCACCACGGGGTGGAGGCGTACAAGGTGCGCGACCTGATGGCCCGTGACAGCATCGCCGGCTCGCTGTGGGCGGACTGGGGCGGCTTCAAGATGGAGGCGCTGGATTTCACCCGCGCCAACCTCGCCATGCTGCACCAGGCCGGCGGCATCGCCATCGTGCACTCCGACGACCCCACGGGGATCCAGAAGCTGAACCAGGAAGCCGCCAAGGCCGTCGAGGCCGGCCGCGAAATGGGGATCATGGTGAGCGAGAACGACGCCCTGCGCTGGTTTACCGCCAACCCCGCGTGGGCGCTGGGTATCCAGGACAAGGTGGGCACGCTGGAGCCGGGGAAGCAGGCCGACGTGGTCATCTGGTCGCACAACCCCTTCAGCGTCTACGCCCGCGCCGACCGCGTGTACATCGACGGCGCGCTTCTCTTTGACCGCTTTGACCCGTCGCGCCAGCCCAAGACGGACTTCGAGGTGGGACTCTTCCCGGCGGAGGCCGTACGATGAACCGAATCTTTCTTGCGGCGGCGGCGCTCTGCTTTACCGCCGCGCCGGCATCGTCCCAGGCCATCGCCATCGTGGGCGGCGACGTCTACACGGCCGACGGAACGCCCATCCGCGGCGGCACCGTCGTCATCGAGAACGGGCGGATCACCGCCGTGGGCGCCAACGTCGCGATCCCCGCGGGCGCGCGCCGCATCGACGCCACGGGCAAGTGGGTGACGCCGGGGCTGATCGAGAGCAGCACGACGCTGGGCATCACCGAGGTCAGCTCCATCGACGAGAGCAACGACCAGGAGATCGAGGACGTCACCTCGCGGCGCGACACCGACGACCAGGTGCAGGCCGCCTTTACCGTGACCGAGGGATTGAACCCGCGCAGCATGGTGGTTCCCATCGTCCGGATCCTGGGCGTCACCACGGCGGTCACGCGTCCTTCGGGAAGCCTGATCTCCGGGCAGGGTGCCATGATCGACCTGGCCGGCAACCGCGTGGAGGACATGACGGTGGTCTCCCCCATCGGGATGTATGCCAGCCTGGGCGAGAACGCCCGGGGCACGGTGGGCGGGCCCCGCGCCGCCCTCTCCATGCGGCTGCGCGAGGTGCTGGAAGATGCCCGGGCCTACGCGCGCAACCGGCAGAGCTTCGAGCGGGGCGAGACCCGCGATTTCTCGGTGAGCCGGCTGGACATGGAGGCGCTGCAGCCGGTGCTCGCGGGGCGGGAGCCGCTCGTGGTGGAGGCACACCGCGCCAGCGACATCCAGCTCGCGCTGCGCATTGCCCGCGAGTACAACCTGCGGCTCATCATCACGGGTGGCACCGAGGCATGGATGGTCGCCCAGGAGCTGGCCCAGGCGCGGGTGCCGGTGCTGGTGAAGGTGCTCAACAACCTGCCCGGGAGCTTCGAGTCGCTGGGTGCCACGTACGAGAACGCCGCGCGCCTCCGGCGGGCCGGCGTGCAGGTGGCCATCACCAGCGGCGAGACGTGGAGAGCGTACACGATCCGGCAGGAGGCGGGGAATGCCGTGGCGTATGGCCTTCCCTGGGCGGAGGCGTTCCGCGCCGTGACGCTGTACCCGGCCCAGATCTGGGGCGTTGCGGACCGGTACGGCTCGCTGGAGGTGGGCAAGGTGGGGAACGTCGTGGTCTGGAGCGGCGACCCGCTGGAGCTGCTGACGCAGGTGGAGCACGTGATCATCCGCGGCGTCGAGATGCCGCTGGTGAGCCGCGAGACCCAGTTGCGCGACCGCTACATGAACCTGGACGAGAACGCGCGGTCGTATCCGCGGCCGTAGGAAGTTCGAAAGTGCGTGAGTGCGTGAGTGCGTGAGTGCGGAAGCTGCGTGCTCCGCCGATTGAAAGAACCGCCCCGCGGATCATGGTGATCCGCGGGGCGGTTTCGTTCGATCGCGCTCGATCTGCGGCGTCAGGGGCGCGCGCCGCGGTGCAGGGTGATCGGCGTGGGCTGGGTGCTCCGGGGGCGCACGTTGCGGGCAAAGGCGGAGGCGAGCGCCTCGATCTGCTCGACCGAAAGGGCGATGGGCCTGGCCCGGATCAGGAAGCGGATGTTGGGCGTGCACGCGGGCGTGGTGAGAGACCCGGCATAGCTGTACAGCTCCTCCTGCCTCAAGTTCTGCAGCGCCATGAACGCGGTCAGGTCGATGGCGCCGACCTCGTTCTTGTCCAACCGGTTCCCCGGCATCGCTGCGATCACGTCGTCCCAGGCACGGTTGCGCCCCCCAACGACGATGAAGGTGGTGAGCACCGCCCCCGCCCCTCCGTACAGGTGAACCGCGTGGATCTCGCCGGCGAAACGCTGCCCCTGCACCGTGTGCTCCGACGGAACGTGGAAGTGGACCTCGCGAAGGGTGAACGTCGTGTCCGCCACGGTCAGCGTTGCCGGCGTTGGCGGCTTCTCCAGGATAAGGTCGACGGTGTGGCCGGTGTTCACCAACACGGCGGGGCTCGTGGCTGGGTAGTTCAGCGTCACGGGGAGCGGGTCCGAGGTGGGGTCGGCGGGCAGGTTCACAGGCGACTGGCGAGGGCCCGCGCACTCCGCATAGCCCAGCCGCGACGCCCAGAACGCGGGACCCGTGGGCCCGGTGTAGCTCCAGCTGCCCACGGCGGCCACGTCGATCGAGTCTGGCTGCGCGGCAGCAGCGTGCGGGGCGGCTGCCGCAAACAGGGCGGCGGCCGCGAGAAGAGGCGGGGTGCGCATGGCGTCCTCGGATGAATGGGGGGAGGATGAAGAGCAGGGAGATGCACACGATGCGCGGCTGTGCCGCCGGGTACAAGCAAACATCTCATGCACGGCCCGATGCGGTGCTTCCTTGCTCCCAGATGCACTCGCGTCACCCGGGATCGCACACGCTGCCGCATGAGCACCGCCCCGCCGACCGATGCGCCCGCGGAGACGGTTTGCGTCGGCGACAGAATCCGCCACCGCGCGCCAGGAATCAGGCCGAAATCGCCCCTATCTGGCCAAGTCGCGGACCCACTTCCCGCCAGCCCTTCCGGGCGGTTCCGCTTGCTGTTATGCTCTGTTCACTGTGCTCATGTTGACAGGGGAGGCTGGGTATGGGGGGGGCTGATCACAGGTGTCGCGCGGCTCAGATGCAAAGAGCACGATGAGCGTGCTGTATTCGAGCTATGCAGACGCCCGTGCGCGACACACGGCAGCGCGCGAGGAAGCGTACGCGAACGCACGCGAGGACGCGATCGAAAAAGGCATCTGCGGTCCTCTACTCCGATTTGCAGACATCGATACGGACACGCTCAGGGTGTGGGAACGCACGTGGGCCGGCCTGCATCCCTCGGGTGCTGGAGGATGGAACTGGCCTACCCTGGTGGAACAGCTTCCACACCGGCCGGCAGTTCTCCCGATCGCAATCTGGTACGGAGATGACCTCTGTGGGATGGCGTTAGGGCACGCGTCTCGCCGCAGGACAACCGGTGTGCGGCACACGGTTACACTCACGTTCGTGGAGCGAAGGCCGGAACCGCCGAGCGTTGCGCTGCGGCGGCAGATCGTCGCTCTCGCGATCGCTGCTGCACGCGCGTACGGCATCACCATTGGTGCTCGCCGGCTGCGGTTGCGGAACCCGGACCAGAATCTGCTCTGGTACTACCAGGGAATGGGCTTCGAGATTGCGTGGAAAGGCGAATACCCGGTATATTGCGAGCAGGAGATATGACGATGAAGAACGCGATCACAGCCATCGATTCGCCCTCTGGGGCCACCGGCACGCAAGGAATACTGGCGCGGCTGCGCGAGGCGCTGACAGATGGGCCGACGCGCGAAGAAGCGCGTCGGCGCCTCAGGAGCAAGCCGGGGTTTTTTGCTTCACTCAGCCCGGAAGCTCTCGAGATGATCCGGAACTGCGACGGTCCTGAGAGGATCGGCCCACCCGACTCCGGGCGCTGATCCCACGCGCCGGTTACGAAGCGCCTCTGCGGCTTATGCCCGCGGGGGCGCTTTCCATTGCGCGAAGGGGCATCAGCGCCTCCGCACCCCTCCCCGCACCCCTTCCGCGTACGCGTACGCACGCGCGTGCGGCGCACGTGTGCGCACGCAGGCGCGCACTGGCGGAAAGCCAGTCCGGAGCGTAGTTTGAGGCCCTTCCCAGCCCCCCGTTTTCCGGGGCACCGGACAGCCCACCCGGGGTATCAGTCAGGCGAGCCGCAAGCGCGGCTGCGGCAACGACTTCCCTACGGTCCCACGACTCGATAGATGTCCGACGACTTCACGCCAGAGATCCCCGACATGGACGGCGGCGACGACGAAACGGGCGAGCTGCCCGCGACGGCGTCGCGCATCCTTCCGCGCCTGATCGAAGCCGAGATGCGCGAGTCGTTCCTCGATTATTCGATGAGCGTCATCGTGCAGCGCGCGCTTCCCGACGTGCGGGACGGGCTGAAGCCGGTGCACCGGCGCATCCTGTACGCCATGCAGGAGGCCGGGCTCGTCCCCACGCGCCCGTACAAGAAGAGCGCGACGGTGGTCGGCGACGTGCTGGGCAAGTACCACCCGCACGGCGACCAGTCCGTATACGACGCCCTCGTGCGCATGGTGCAGGACTTTTCGCTGCGCTACCCGCTCATCGACGGGCAGGGCAACTTCGGCTCGCTGGACGGCGACAGCGCGGCGGCATACCGGTACACCGAGGCGCGCCTGGCCCCGCTGGCCACCGAGATGCTGGCCGACATCGACAAGGAGACGGTTGACTTCGCGCCGAACTACGACGACCGGCTCATGGAGCCGCGCGTGCTTCCGGCGAAGTTTCCCAACCTTCTGGTCAACGGCTCCAGCGGCATCGCCGTGGGGATGGCGACCAACATCCCGCCGCACAACCTGCGCGAGGTGGTGGCGGCCTGCGTGCACCTGATCGACAACCCCGACTGCACCTGGGAAGACCTGCACGCCTTCGTGAAGGGGCCGGACTTTCCCACGGGCGGCGTGATCTACGGCATCGACGGGATCCGCGAGGCGTACGAGCACGGCCGCGGCCGCGTCGTCGTGCGTGCGCGGGCGACCATCGAGGAGCGCGAGGGCGGCAGGGGCGAGCGCATCATCATCACCGAAGTGCCGTTCCAGGTGAACAAGGCGCGGGTGATCGAATACATCGCCGAGCTGGTGCGCGACAAGAAGATCGAGGGGATCGCCGACCTGCGCGACGAGAGCGACAAGCGCATCCGCGTGGTGATCGACCTGAAGCGCGACGCCATTCCCCACATCGTGCTCAACCAGCTGTACAAGCACACGCAGCTGCAGAGCACCTTCGGCGTGATCATGCTCGCGCTCGTGGGCGGCGTGCCGCGGGTGCTGGGACTGCGCGAGATCATCTACCACTTCGTGCAGCACCGGCACGAGGTGGTCATCCGCCGCACCACCTTCGAGCTGCGAAAGGCGAAGGAGCGGGAGCACATCCTGGAGGGCCTCAAGATCGCCGTCGACAACATCGACGAGGTGATCGGCATCATCCGCGGCAGCGAGACGACGGCGGAGGCGGGGGAGCGGCTGCGGACGCGCTTCGGCCTCTCCGATCGTCAGAGCGACGCCATCCTCAACATGCGGCTGGCGCGGCTCACGGGGCTGGAGATCGAGCAGCTGGAGGCGGAGCTGGGCGAGGTGCGGGCCACCATCGCCGACCTCGAGGACATCCTGGGCAACCTGGAGCGCCGCAAGGGGATCATCAAGGACGAGCTGAACGAGGTCGCGGACAAGTTCGGCGACGAGCGGCGCACGGACCTGCTGGGGATGACGGGGAGCTTCTCCATCGAGGACCTGATCCCCGACGAGGAGATGGTGATCACCGTCTCGCACAGCGGCTACATCAAGCGCGTGCCGTCGGATACGTACCGGGCGCAGGCGCGGGGCGGGCGCGGGATCGAGGGGATGAAGACCAAGGAAGAGGACTGGGTGGAGCACCTGTTCCTGGCCAACACCCACGACTACCTGATGTTCTTTACCCGCGACGGCCAGTGCTACTGGCTGAAGGTGCACGAGATTCCGGTAGGCTCGCGGAACAGCCGCGGCAAGCCGGTGGTGAACCTGATCAACATCGCGCCGGACGAGAAGATCGCGGCGCTGGTGCCGGTGCGCACCTTCAGCCCCGACCGCTCGCTGATCTTTGCCACCCGCAAGGGCGTGGTGAAAAAGACGTCGCTGGCCAGCTACGGCAACCCGCGGCGCGTGGGCCTCAACGCCATGAACGTGCTGGAGGGCGACGAGCTGATCAGCGTGCACCTGGCCGACGGCAGCTGCGACGTGGTGCTGGCCACGCGCGACGGCATGGCCATCCGCTTCGAGGAGCGCGACGTGCGCGAGATGGGGCGCGCGACCACGGGCGTGCGCGGCATCACGCTCATGGAGGACGACGTGGTGATCGGAATGGTGGTCACCAAGCCGGGCTCGTCGCTGCTGGTCGTGAGCGAGCTGGGGATGGGCAAGCGCACGGTGCTGGAGGCGTACCGCTGCCAGCGCCGCGGCGGCAAGGGCGTCATCAACCTGCGCACGGGCGACAAGACGGGGCGCGTGGTGGCGGTCAAGGAGGTGCACCCGGGCGACGAGCTGATGATGATCACCCGCGAGGGCATCATCATCCGCAGCCCGGTGGACCAGATCCGCGTGATCGGGCGCAACACGCAGGGCGTGCGGCTCATCAACCTGGGTCCCAAGGACGCGGTGATGGACGTGGCGCGCGTGGTGAACGAGGACGAGGAGCCCCAGCCCATCTCCGTCGACATCCCCGAGGGGCAGGAGGTGGTGGATTCCAGCGCGCTGGAGGAGGCGCTGGGCATCGACGAGCTGGGGGACGATGACGCCGGCGACGAGCCCGAGGACTTCATCGAGGAGGACGAAGGCCCCGACTCGGTGGATGAGCTGCTGGACGACGGGGAGGTCTGATCCGGCCGTCGATGGATGACGAATACTGAATGCAAACGGGGCCGCGGCGATGCGGCCCCGTTTTGCGTTCGTGGCCCAGCTCTGCCAGGGGCGGCTGAAGCCGCGGCTGGAAAAGCGGGAAGCCCCGCAAACTGCGCGGGGCTAAGCGGAGGACGGTCCTCGGATCGGGGCCGCCAGAGTGCCCGCGGTGTGGCCGGGCCTCGGAATGACAGGCCGTTTTGACGTCACAGGGTGCACACCGGCGCCGCGTGACTCATATCAGAATGTCACCGCCCGCCGGGGTCTTCCGTATCCGCCCGTTCCGTTTCGGCTCACCGCGCGGAGTCAGGCCGGACGGTCCGGACGATGGCCAGGAAGAGCGCCTGGTCCTCCTGGCTGGTTCCTCGTATGTCCAGGGCGGTTTCGTACCCCTTGAAGTCCTGGCTCGCGCGCGGATCGGGGAACCAGGCATGGGCTCCGTACCGGCCGTCTTCATGGCGCGTCGACAGAAAGACGCGCAGGCCGCCGACGGTATCCTGGCACTCGCTGTAGTTGGGATCGGCGGGCGGCTCCGGGGCGTAGCTCCCTCGCGAGGAGGCGACGCGCCAGTAGCCGTTGCTCTGGCTGAACGCCCGCGGGCCATCGCGCCACATTGTGCCGCCGTGCATGAACAGGCCCGTGGTGTCCGTGCGGAAACTGGGAGGGATCCGGAAGCTGTAGCCGCGGTAGGGCCCGGTCTGGCGCACCCAGCCGGTCGTATCCACCTGGGACACCGAGCAGGCGGCCAGCGTGCGGCTCCCCGGGGCGTCGGCCCGCGAGCAGCCTGCCATTAGCGGTAAGAGAACTGCCCACGCCACTCGGCGGGCAGATCGCGAGCGCTTCATGCGAGGCAGCATGGCGTTGCGATCGATTGGAGGATGATGATTGCGCGGAACTCGACGGCAGGCGAACTCGAACGCTTCCCGGCTCCCAAAACTGACACCAACTCCTCGGCGGCGCTCCGCTGACTCCGTGACACCACTACCACCATCCCCAGCAACCGCTCTCCGCGTTTCTAAGTAGCACTCTTGGTGCAAGCTACGCCACCCGGCAGCACCCGACACTCTGCCGGGGGGGGATAGGTGTGGATAGGTTCATGCTGTCTTCGCTTCGGTGAGAAAGGCGCGCATGCTCGCGTCGAAGGCGCGGCGTACCGCACGCGGATATCGATACAGCGCCGCCAACTCGTCCTTGAACGCTCGGAGGACGATCCGGTAGCGTTCACCATCCGAGAGCGGCCGCCTCCTCTTCCTGACCGGCGGTTTCGCAACCCGGTCAGGGGAACGCGTCGCCGAGTGGTCCCGAGGGTCCGTGGCGGGCGTAACGCTCGCCGTGGACGGCTGTGCCGGAGTACGCGGTTCCTCCGTCCGCACAGCCGGCTGGGTCGGCCCGGGACGGTCCAGTGGCTTCGATAGGGGCGGTTGCGCGACGGGCTCTGGTATCCGCGTCGGCATCGATGCCTGCTCCGCCGGCTCCTCACGAGCGCCACCCAGGGAACTTGCAGCGGGAGCGGTGGGAGGATCGCGTTGCACGCGTGCAACGGCCGGCGGAAGCGCGGGCAGCCCGTCCGTCGAGCCCTCCGGGACCGGGACGACGATCCGGTGTTCCTCCGGCTCGGGAAGACGCGGCAGCCCGCGGGCGTCCCGCCACTCTCCGTCCATCTCGCAGAGGTGGCGCATGGACATCAAGGCCGGGTAGAGGACGGCGATGGCGTTGGCGCGCTCCACCTCCGCCAGGGCACGCCCCCGCGTCTCGGCAAAGAACACCTGCCCATCCCTGTCCCGGACCCCGAAGACGATCCCGTCGTCGTGCAGCGTGAACCGCGGCGCTTCGCGTGCCTCTGTCGTCCTCCCTTCCTGTCCGGCTGGTGCATTGAGCGGAAGCGTAAGTTCCGGCTGCCTTGTGGCAGGATCCGGCTTCACGGCGGGGGCGGGCGTGACCGGCGGGATCCCTTCCACCGCTTTCTGCGCGCGGGAATTTGGATACTGGCCCAGGCGCTTCTCCAGGTGGAAGCGCGAGAAGGCCCGCCCTACCTCCGACGCCTTTATTTCCTGCTCGCCGTCCGTTACAACGAAGCCGCCTCCCCTTTCGCGCAGGACCAGCCCGTGGTCTGCCAGGCCACGCTCCACCTCCGCCCACGACCCGGCCTGCTTCAGCACCGGCCCGGCCCGCTCCCGTACCTCACGCAGGAACGCGCGCCCCATCCGCTGCGGCGTGGGGGTACGCTCCACGGCCGGGCCGGGCCGCTCGGCCTCGGCCGGCGGAGAGTCGCCGAACAGATCCTGGATGCCGTGCCCCGCGTCTCCGAACTGTGGCCTGGGGCGGGCAGGACCGGCGCCCACCGTGCCGGTAGGCTGAGTGTGCGACGTGGCAGACGGCGGCGTCTGGGCAGGCTGTTCCGGCGACCGTGCGAGATCCTGCGTCTGGGTTGGAGCTGATTCAGTTGACTGCGCCGGTGCGATCCCTGCGACGGCCATGCGCGCCCGGTAGTCGGGATACGAGCCCAGGCGCTTCTCCAGGTGGAAGCGCGAGCATCCACGCCCCACGTCGGACGCCTTCACCTGTCGGGTGCCGTCCGTGAGCGTGAACCCGCCGCCCTTCGCGCGCAGGGCCAGTCCATGCTCGGCCAAGCCGCGCTCCAACTCGGCCCAGGACCGAGACTGCTCCAGCACCGGGGCGGCGCGCACCGTCACCTCGCGCAGGAAGTCAGCGCTTCCGCGACCTGGGCCTGAGCGCGGGTAGACGCGCTGGAATCCCATCTCGTACTCGGCGGGCACGCGCAGCCCGCCGTCTTCCGATTGCACGACAACCGAGTTCCAGCCCGGCACGATCCTGAAGCCAAGCTCCTGCTCCTGTGCGCGCAGGCTCCGCTCGATGCGCGGGTAATCTTTCCACGTGCGCCAGAGGGTGTGCCTTTCCGGGTGCACACGGTTCACCACGAAGTGGAGATGTGGGTGGGTGCGGTCCTTGTGCGCGAAGATCAGGACCTGGTACTCCTCCAGATCCAGGTCGCGGATGAGGCGGTCCGCAACGCGCTGCAGGGAGATGGAGTCTACCGGGTCGCCCGGATCGCAGCTCACGGAGAAGTGGTAGACGACCTCCCTCGTGCCGCTCACCGACTCGCCGGCCGTAGCCGCCATCATGCACGCGGCCGTCTCCGGATTGCGGGTGGGCAGGTTTCGAAACTCCACCCAATCCACACGGTCGCGCTGCTGCTGGCGGCGGTCCTTCCCCGTCTTCAGGTAAGAGACGAGCTTCTTGAAGCTCCTGCCCAGCGCATGGGCCCGTCCGATCACCGCAGCACGTCCCGCACGGCCAAGTGGATGCGGTCCAAGCGTCCATCAACTCCTCGTCTGCCGGCAACTCCTCGATGATGTGCGCGTGGTGTGTGACCTCGTTGAGGAAACGGCCGGCCTCGCGTACGGAGATGATGAGCGGGTGTGCGCTGCCCGGGCGGCCAAAGGCGGCCCGCACGGCATCGTCGGTGGCGCGGATCGTGACCTGAATCGCGACCGCGACGTGGTGCACACCCTCCTCCTCGGCCACGCGTTCGAGTTGGTGGAGGTTGTTGAGCAGACGCGTGAGTTGCCTGACCAGTTCGTGCGCGCCACGCCGGCGCACGCGCGGGGGCAGCCTGGCGGCAAGCGCTGCCTCACGCACATAGCGGAGCGGCGGAACGCCGCGAGCACGGGCGGCCTCCTCGATGTGGCGCCACTCCTCGGGGGTCCAGCGGGTCGGCTTCTTGATGGTGCGGCGCGACGGCATACGGGGCGGTCGTTGGGTGTCTTCGAGCGCAGCGAGAAGCGAGCATACGGGGGGCGGCCGCGAGCGGAGCGAGCGAATTTGGCCGCCTCCCCGTCTTGCTCGCTCCCGGTTTACATCACCTGATACCCCGCGACCGGGGGTGAGAGACGACGGATGCCTCGGACGGGTGAGAGGGGCAGCGAGACAGATCCGGGTGAGACGCGAGGAGGGACCAGGGGAGGAGAGGAAGGCGATGAGACGGGGAGCGGACTGTCGGGTGCGTTGAATGGCGCGCGGAATCTGCTATTTCGCGGCACGCGAGACGGCAATTTCGAAGAACGGAAAATCCGGCACATCTCGGCACGTGAAACGCCGGTTTGTGGGCCTCTGTCGGGACACTGTCGCACGTGCGCAGCGCGACGGTCTCAAAAGGCCACATGAAAACGGGCCGGGGAAGTGTCTCGCGCGCTCCCGGCTCTTCCGCAGTGGGGACACGCCCTCGTCGCCGCCAACACCCCGAAGCCAGCAACGAGGAGGCGCCCCCGGCCGGGAAGGCCAGGGGGCGCCTCGCTCATCTGTCGGGCCCGAAAGGGTGCAGGCTCGGAAACCGTCTCTCCGAGCCTGCGGACGCAGTTAAGGGGTAGCCCACCTTGGGACAGGACACTCCAGCGTTTGCTAGCCGGCACCTGTTCTGCTGCTCCTGCGTCCTACTACCGCCCCAACGCTCTCCACGATTCGCCCAACTACCGAACGCCCAACGGTTGGCCTCGGAACCACGTGTGCTCGCGAGGTAGACATCTGGTAGC
>DASTVC010000747.1:0-40889 GCA_035759295.1 Longimicrobium sp.
CGGGTGAACGGGTGAACGGGCGAACGGGCGAACGGGCGAACGGGCGAACGGGTGGCGCGGTGACCGCGGCGTATCGGCGCACGAGAAGGTGAAGCCCCGTTCGGCGAGTGTAACGAGCCGAGACGGGGCTTATGGCATTTCTAGCCACGGGCTTTAGCCCGTGGCGGCTGCGGCTCTCGGCGGATCTTACGTAACGGTGCGAACCGTCACCCAAACCCTTCGAAGATGCCGCCGATGATCTCGGCGATGAACTCGAAGACACCCCCGGCCGCCTCTCCCGCCACCTCCGCGGCGCCGGCCACCAGCTCCGGCGTCGCGGCGAGCAGGTCGGGTGCATGGGCGGCCGCCTCCGCGCCCGCGCCGATCACGTGTGCCGCGGCCTGCGTTCCGTAGTACGCCGTTTGTACCACCAGGTCCGGGGCGTACCAGAGGGAATCCAGCAGGAACCCGCCGGTATCCATCCCCGCCGCCGGCATCCTGCCCCCCATCCCCGCCTGCGCGACGGCGCGGTCCGCGGCCACGGTCCAGATGGATGCCAGTTCGTGGTGGTCCAGCCAGACGGCGCTGCAGCCGCGGCACACGTCCACCGTCACGTCGCGCTCCGTCTGGCGGCGCATGGCCTTGCCGCACTCCGGGCACTCCAGCGCGTTGTTCCACTTGCACCACGGGCAGAACGCCGCGTCGCGCTCCATGGGCACGTGGCAGGAGTGGCAGACGAACCCCGCGTCGTCGGCGCGCGTGATGGCGGCGCGCATGGCGGCGATGGGAACCGTGCGCAGCCGCGCCGTCTGCTCGCGCAGAATCCAGGTGCCGCCGCACCGCGGGCAGTGTTCGATGTCCAGCCCCGGCGCCGCGGAGACCTTCTCCAGCGCCACGCCCAGGCATGCCGGGCAGGAAAGCCGCATGGGCACCGTGCTACGCATCGAGAATCCCTCGCGCGGTAGATTTGTCGCTCAGCGCGGCCAGGGTGGGGAAGGTGTAGACCAGGTTTCCCTCGTCCGTCACCTCCAGCTCCGCGCGGCCGCCGGCCACCATGCCGTCCAGCGTTTCGCGGGCGGAGTCTTCGGGCAGGTGCAGCGACATCGCCGCTTCCACCGCCATCAGCTTTCCGCCGCGCCCCTGCGCCAGCCGCAGCAGCTCGGATTCCGTCGCGTGGCGGCGCAGCTCCGCCCGCCGCCCCGTGAGCAGGCTCTTTTCGGCGAAGTGGCTGCGCGCCAGCAGCACCGCGCCTGCCGCGGGAAGGATCACGGTGATCCCCAGCGCCGCCAGCCGCGCCCCGGCGGACACGTCGGGGTCGCTGTTCAGGAACCCCGCGAGCATGAACACGGCGAGCAGGGCCAGCCCCACCGCTCCGGCAATCTTCGTCATGGATCCCCTGGTTGCAGGTCCGCGCCTCCCTTCGGCGCGCGATTCCGTACGGAGGGATGACGCCGCGAGTTCCACGGGGGCCACCGGCTCGGGCCCTCACCCGGCTCGTTCCTCGCCTGCCCTCTCCCGCAAACTGCGCGGGAGAGGGAATAAACGACGCGCATGCTCGCGGCGCGTTTCCGTACTCGTGGACGCGATTGATACGTCCGGCCCCGCCCCGCGCGCAGGCCGTCGCCTACGCGTGCAGGTGAAGCCCCGTCCGGCGAGTGTAACGAGCCGGACGGGGCTTATCGCTGTCCCAGCAGCGGATTTATCCGCTCATCTGGGCTCGCTCATCCGCTCATCTCGCCTCGGCCTGTGCCGGACGTAAAAAGGCCGGGCGGATCACGTCGATCCGCCCGGCCTCGCCGTCCCGTGTCGATCGAGCCGGCGGCCTACGACTCCGCGGCGGCCACGGTCGCCAGGACGATCTGGCGGCCTTCGAGCACGGGGAGCACGTCGCGCAGGTCCGTCTGCGCGCAGAAGGCCAGGTCGTCGCCCAGGCCGGCCTCCACGATGGCGCGGCCCGCGGCCGTGTGCGGAAAGAGCTTCGCGGGGTCGGAGAACTCCTCCGCCAGGGCCAGCGCGGCCACGGCGCCGTCGTTCATCTCCCACTCGGTGTCGGGGAGCGCCTTCATCACCGCCGCCGCGATCTGCCCGGCGCAGACGGCGTCCTCCAGGCCGAAGGCGCGGTCGCGGCCGGCGCACAGGAGCACGGGCTCGGCCTGGGAACGCACCAGGTCGTCCACCACGGCCTGGAAGTTGGTCCACGCGCCCACGATCACTCGCTCGCCGCCGGCCGCGGCGTTGATGGCGATGGTCCCGTTCGTCGTGGACATCACCACCGTCTTGCCGCCCACCGCCTCGGCCGTGAACTCGCCGGGCGAGTTGCCCAGGTCGAAGCCCTCGATCGGCAACGCTTTCCGCTCGCCGGCCAGCAGCACCTCGTCGCGGCCCAGCGTCTTGGCCAGGCCGATCGCCTCTTCGATGGTGGCCACCGGGTACAGCGTCCGCGCCCCGGCGGCCAGCGCCTCGACGATCGACGTCGAGGCGCGCAGCACGTCCAGCACAACGACGGTACGGCCCACGATCTCCGAAGGCACCAGCTCCGTGGGCGTCAACAGCACGTCCAGCTTCATCTCAGCCAGCCCCCGAGGACATCCACCGCTCCAGCGACTTGGTGTCTACCTCGCCCGCGATGAACTCCGGGTTGTCCATCACCTGCAGCAGGAAGGGGATGGTGGTGTGCACGCCCTCGATCACCGTCTCCAGCAGCGCCCGCTTCATTCGCGCGATGGCCTCGTCGCGCGTGGACGCGTGCACGATGAGCTTGCCCAGCAGCGAATCGTAGTACTGGGGCACCTTGTAGCCCGCGTAGGCGTGCGTATCCACCCGCACCCCGGGGCCGCCGGGAAGGTGGAAGGTGGTGATGGTCCCCGGCGAGGGGGCAAAGTTGCGCGACGGGTCCTCGGCGTTGATGCGGCACTCGATGGCGTGGCCGCGCAGCTGGATGTCCACGTCGGGGAGCGAGAGCGGAAGCCCCGCCGCGGCGCGGATCTGCTCCTTGACCAGGTCGAACCCCGTGCACATCTCCGTCACGGGATGCTCCACCTGGATGCGGGTGTTCATCTCCATGAAGTAGAACGAGTTGTCCTCGTTCAGCAGCATCTCGATGGTCCCCGCGCCCACGTAGTCGATCGCCTTGGCCCCGCGCACCGCCGCCTCGCCCATGGCGGCCCGCAGCTCCGGCGACAGGGCGGGGGAGGGCGCCTCTTCCAGCAGCTTCTGGTGCCGGCGCTGGATCGAACAGTCGCGCTCCCCCAGGTGCACGATGCGGCCGTGCGTATCGCCCAGGATCTGGAACTCAATGTGGCGCGGCCGGGCCAGGTACTTCTCCACGTAGACGCTGTCGTCGCCGAACGCGGCGCCCGCCTCGCTGCGCGCCATGCCGAAGGCAGTGAGGAACTCGTCCTCGTCCTTGGCCACGCGCATTCCCTTGCCGCCGCCGCCGGCCGCGGCCTTGATGAGCACGGGAAAGCCGATCTCGCGCGCGGCGGCCAGCGCCTCGTCGGGATCGGCGATGGCGTCGGTGCCGGGGACGATGGGGACGCCCACCTCGCGCATGGTGCGGCGCGCGGTGGCCTTGTCGCCCATCTGCCGGATCTGCTGCGGCGTGGGGCCGATGAAGGTGATCTCGCTGGCCTCGCAGATCTCCGAGAACTCCGCGTTCTCCGCCAGGAACCCGTAGCCGGGGTGGATGGCGTCGGCGCCGGTGATCTCGGCCGCGGCGATGATGCGCGGGATGTTGAGGTAGCTTTCGCGCGCGGAGGGCGGGCCGATGCACACGTCCTCGTCGGCGAAGCGCACGTGCAGGCTCTCGCGGTCGGCTTCGCTGTAGACGGCGACGGTGCGCAGCCCCAGCTCGCGGCACGCGCGAATCACCCGCAGGGCGATCTCGCCCCGGTTGGCGATCAAGACTTTACGGAACAATGCTTTCCCTGTCGGTTCAGTCGTCGCGCCTGGGCGTCCAGTCCATCTCCTGCTCCCCCGGCTGCACGCCGGAGACGCGCAGGGCGAACTCGGAAGGGTTGCTGGCGTAGTGGACGGCCCACTCGTAGCTGATCCAGCCGCGCTTGTACAGCTCCAGCAGCGACTGGTCGAAGGTCTGCATCCCGTACTGCACCTGGCCCTCGGAGATCAGGTCGGGGATGGACTGCGACTCGTCGCCCGTGCGGATGAGCTGCGCGATGGCGGCGGTGTTCACCAGCACCTCGGCCGCCGGAACGCGTCCCGGGCGGTCGGCGCGGGGGATGAGGCGAAGGCTGACCACGGCGCGCAGCGCGTTGGCCAGCATCCCCCGGATCTCCTGGTGCTGGTGGGGCGGAAAAAAGCTGATGATGCGCCCGATGGTCTGGGCGGCGTCCGTCGTGTGCAGGGTGCTGAGCACCAGGTGCCCCGTGTCCGCGGCCTTGAGCACCGTCTCCATCGACGGCCGGTCGCGGATCTCGCCCAGCATGATGACGTCCGGGTCCTGCCGCAGCACGTGCCGCAGCGCGTCGTGAAAGCTGTGCGTATCGCTTCCCACCTCGCGCTGGCTCACGATGGCCCTGGCGTCGCGGTGCAGGAACTCGATGGGGTCCTCCACCGACACGATGTTCACCGCGCGCCGCTCGTTCAGGTGGCGCACCATGGCCGCCAGCGTCGTGGACTTGCCCGACCCCGTGACCCCGGTGACCAGCACCAGGCCGCGGGGGGCAAGGGCGATCGTCTCCATCACCGGCGGCAGGTCCAGCGCCTCCAGCGCGGGGACCTCGAAGGGGATGGCGCGGAACGCCATGCCGTAGGTGCCGCGCTGCTGAAAGATGTTGGCGCGGAACCGCCCCAGCCCCTGCACGCCGATGGCGAAGTCGATCTCCTTGCGCTCGGCGAACTCCTCGCGCTGCCGCGGGCTCAGCGTCTGCTCGGCGCAGCGCTTGAGGTCTTCGGGGCGCAGCACGCCCAGCCGGGTGTCGCTCAGCTCGCCGTTGACGCGCAGGACCGGCGGGCGCCCCACCTTGAGGTGCAGGTCGCTGGCGCCGGCGCGCACCATCTCCTGCAGCGCGTCACGCAGGTTGAACTCCGCGCGTACCGCCTGTCCGGCGGGGGCCGCGCTCCCCTGCGTGTCACTCACCCGGGTCGACGCGGAAGAGGACCTGCCCGAACTCCACGGGCTCGCCGTTCTCCACGCACACCTCGCGCACCACGCCGGAGATTTCGGACTGAAGCTCGTTCATGAGCTTCATCGCCTCCAGGATGCACAGCGTCTGCCCGCGGGCAATGCGGCTGCCCACCTCCACGTACGCCGGCGCCTCGGGGGCCGGGGCGCGGTAGAAGGTGCCCACCATGGGCGACTTGATCTCCACCAGCTTGCTGGCCGGAGGCGCGGGCGCGGCGGCTTCGCCGGCTGCCGCGGGAGCCGCAACGGGGGCGGCGGCCGGCGCGGGCGCGGCGGCGTGGGCCACGGCGGGGGCGGCCCCCGCGGCGGCGACGGGCGCGGGCGGGGGCGTCTTGTTGATGCGGATCTTGGTGCCCCCCCGGGCGATCTCCAGCGAGTCGATGCCGCTGTCGTCCACCGCCTCGATGAGCCCGCGGATGAAGTCCAGGTCGATCATTTCGCGCGTTCCATGTACTTGTCCTCTCGGCGGTCCACGCGGACCACGTCGCCTTCGTTCAGGAACAGCGGCACCTGGATCACGGCGCCGGTCTCCAGCGTGGCGGGCTTGGTGCCGCCGGTGGCGGTGTCGCCGCGCACGCCGGGGTCCGTCTGCGTGATGGCCAGGATGACGAAGAAGGGAAGCTCCACGGAGATCACGTTCTCTCCGTGCACCAGACCGTCCACTTCCATCCCCTCCTTGAGGTACTTCAGCTGGTCGTCGCCGATCACGGCGCCGGACAGGGGGATGTCCTCGTACGTCTGCGCGTCCATGAAGTGGTAGAAGTGGCCGTCGCTGTAGCTGTACGTCATGGGCCGGTGCTCCAGCCGCACCTCGTCGATGCGCTCGCCCGCGCGGAACGTCTTTTCCAGCACGGCGCCGGTGAGCACGTTGCGCAGCTTGCTGCGCACCACCGTGTTGCCCTTGCCGGGCTTGTGGTGCTGAAACCAGAGGATGGTGAACAGGGTGCCATCGAGGTTGATGGTCATTCCGTTCCGGAAGTCGGCCGTCGATGCCACTGAAATCTCCTGTTTGGTGCGGACGGAAGCTCCGTCGCGTTTAGTGCCAAGTGTCGAGTGCCTAGTCCCAAGTGCCAAGTATGCCCGATCGTGGGCACTCGGTACTCGGCACTAGGTACTTCTGTTCTTCAAGTGCTCCACCAGGGCGCGCAGCCCCAGCCTGTAGCTGTCCACGCCGAATCCCGAGATCACGCCCAGGGCGCCGGCCGCCAGGTACGACCGGTGCCGAAAGCGCTCCCGGGAAAAAACGTTGCTAAGATGCACCTCCACGTACGGACGCGCCACTCCCGCCAGCGCATCGGCCAGGGCGATGCTGGTGTGCGTGTAGGCGCCCGCGTTGATCACGAAGCCGTCCGCGTCGGCCGCACGCGCCTGCACGTGGTCCACCAGGCCGCCCTCGCTGTTGCTCTGGAACGACCGTACCCCCACCCCCAGCTCGCGCCCCAGGCGCTCAAGCTCCTGGTCGATCTCGGCCAGCGTGGCGCGGCCGTAGATCTCGGGCTCCCGCCTGCCCAGCAGGTTCAGGTTGGGCCCGTGAACGACCTCGATGTTCACCGCTTCAGGCTCTGCAGCCAGGCCTGGAAGCTCTCCAGGTCCTCGTCGTCCTCGTCCTGCCCGCCCGCCGGTGCGCTCGCGGCGGGCGCGGCCGGGGCCGCGGGCGGCGGCGTGACGGCCGGCTCGGGCGGCGCCACCGGCTCGAACGCCGCGCTGGGGACGAACGCCGAGGGCAGCTCCGGCTCCGGCTCCGGCTCGGGCGTCGGCTCCGGCTCGACGGGGGTCTCCGCCGGTGCAGGCTCCGCGCCGCCGCCGGCGAAGAAGTCCTCGAACGAGAACTCGCCGCCTGCGCTCGCATCCGCCGCCGGCGTCGTCGGGGCGGTGGAGGGCTCCGCGGGGAGCTCCCACGGCAGCGCCTCTTCCGGCTCGGCAGAGGACGCCGGGCTGGCGATCTCGTCCGACAGCTCGAACGAGTCGATGCTGGGCGGCTCCACGCGCGGCGCCTCGGCCCACGGCTCCGCGTCCAGGTCGAAGAGCGGGATGTCCGACTCCCCCGCCGGCGGCGCGGCGTCCGGCGCGACTTCCGGCGCGGAGGCGGCCCACGGCTCGTCCTCCGCGGTCGCGGGCTCGGCCGGTGCGTCCTCCGCGGACGGCGCGTCATCGTAGACCTGCGCCTCGGAGATCGGCGCGGCGGGCGACTCGGCCCACGGGTCGACAGGCGCCTCCTCCGACGGCGCGGCGGGCGCCTCGCTCCACGGCTCATCGGCCGCGACCGGCTCGGCGGCGGGTGACTCGCTCCACGGCTCGGCGGCGGCGGAGGGTTCGTCGGCCGCAGGCGATTCCGTCCACGGTTCGTCAGCGGCGACCGGCTCGGCGGACGGCGTGGCGTCGAACGTGGGCGCTTCGGCGGCCGGCTCCGGCTCGATCGCGGCGGACTGGCCGGGGGCCCAGGCGAGGAGCGAGGAGAAGTAGGCGCGCATCGACGAGGCGCGGGCCCCGGAGGATGCGGCCGCCGCCGCGCGCTCTTCCTCGGCGGCTTCCTCGTCATCCTCCAGCGGCGCGGCGGCGATGGCCCAGTCGGCGCTCACGTCGGCGACCACCTCGGGCGGCGCGGCCACTTCCTCGCCGTCCTCCTCCACGACGATCAGGTCGAACCCGACGGCGTCACTGTCGCTGACGGATGGCGCCTGCCACGGCTCGCGATCCGCATCCCCCGAGCCCACCGGCGCCGCGGCGGACGCGGGCTCCGGCGCCTCGGTGCCTTCGAACCCGCCCGCGAACGAGTCCGCGAACGGATCGTCCGACGCAGCGGCGGCCTCCATCGGCGGCTGCGTGAAGTCGGCGATCGGCGCGAAGTCGGCAAGCGGCGCGGCTTCGGCGAACGCGGGCTCCGGTGAGGCGAGGTCGTCGTCGGCCGACACTTCCGCGGGGAAGTCGGCGATCACGGCGGCGGTGGCGTAGTCCGGCTCATGGACGGGCTCGTCGACCGGCGCTTCCTCGGCGGCGGGCTCGGGCTCGACGCTCATGTGGACGGCGGCCAGGTCCGCCGCGGCGCCGCCCATGGCGAACTCATCCACCGAAGCGAGCCAGTCCGGCGCCTCCTCCTCCTCCTCCTCCTCCGCGACGGGGGCTTCGGCGGCGGGGTGCAGGCGCGCCTCGATCTCCGCCAGGCGGCGCACCAGCCCGGGCTCGTCGCCGCGCTGGCGGATGAGCTCGCGGTAGGTATCCGCCGACTGCTGCAGCAGCCCCTGCGCGGCGTACAGCTCCGCCATGGTCTCCGTCACCACCTCGGCGTCCACGGGATGGTCCGGGTGGCCGTCATCGTCCATGTCGGCGTCGAACGCGGGGAGCGAAGGCGGTCCGCCCGCCGGGGCGGGGGAGAAGGCGGGGAAGCCGTCGCCGTGCGAAGGCGCCTCGAAGCTGGGAAAGGCGGGATCCGCGTCCAGCGGCGGCAGGCCGGCGGGGACGGTGTGGTCCGCATCCAGGAGCGGGAGCTCATCCCCCGCGACGGTGTTGTCCGCATCCAGCCGCGGGAAGTCATCCCCCGCGATGGTGTGGTCCGTATCCAGCAGCGGAAGGTCGTCCCCGGAGACAGTGTCGTCCGTGTCCAGGAAGGGGAGGTCCGCGCCGGCCAGGGGCGCGTCGAGCAGGCCGTCGTCCGCGTCCAGCGGCGCCAGCGCGCCCCGGTCCGCCGCGGCGCTCTCACCCAGGTCCTGCCGCGCGTCGGCGTCCAGCCACGCGCCCACCGCCCCCGTCTCGTCCGTCTCCGCCGGCTCTCCGCTCAGGTCCACGCTGCCGAAGCCCAGCGCGTCGAAGTCGCTCGACGATGCCGACGTGGGCGCGGCCTCGGAGGTGGAGGGGATGTCGAAGGGAAGGTCGCCCCACTCCCCCGCGTCGTCGTCCGCCGCCACGCCGGAGGCGTCCGCGGCCGAGGCCTCGGGGGTGGAGAGGTCGATCATCCCGAACTCGTCCGCGTCGCCCGCGTCGGCCCCGCCTGCCGAGGCAAGCGGCTCGGAGGCGCCGCCCCAGCCGGTGCCAAGCTGCACGGGCTGGTCGGCCACGGCCGCGTCGGCGCCGCCGCGGGCCAGCTCCTGCAGCGACACGCGGGCCTCGGCGTTCATGGGGTCCACGGCCAGCAGCTCGTTGTACCACTTCTCCGCCTCGGCCCGGCGCCCGCCGGCGGCGGCCATCTCGGCCAGCGTCCGCAGCGCGATCAGGTTCTGCGCGTCGATGCTGAGGACGTAGTGGAACTCGTTGGCCGCCTCCTGGAACGCCCCGCGGTCCGCCAGGCACCGGCCCAGCAGCACGTGGGCGCTCAGGCCGGGAAAGCGCTTGAGGTTCTCGCGCAGGATCTCTTCGGCCCGGCCGGTCTCGCCCGCCTCGCGCCACGCGCCCGCCAGCGCCACGAAGTAGCGCCCGGGATTGTCCGCGTAGCTGCCTTCGAGCGACTGGATGCGGGCGGTAAGCTCGGGCGAAAGGTCTGCCATGGACGCGTGAAGAGTGCGCGGGAAAAGCCGGGGCAAGGCTGGGAGACAGGGGGTGCAACATAAATCTGGCGCGCAACCGGTGTCAACAACGCGCGGGCCCCGGCCCCGGGTTGCGTGCCGGGTGCGGTCCAAATATCTTTGGCGGCTTCACTTTCCTGCAATCCGCAGCGGTTTCACGAATCCGGCAACCTCTCAGCCGGAGCGCCTGCGCCGCGCTCCGTCCCCACGTGGAGTTGGTTTTCCCATGATGATGCAGATGATCCGGTCCAGGGCCGGCAAGATCATCGTTCCCGCCCTGATGCTCTTCTTCCTGGGGTGGATGGTCTTTTCGATCGGAATGGACGTGCTGGGCAGCGGCTCGCTGGGCCGCCGCAACAACGTCGGCAGCGTGAACGGCGAGGCCATCTCCGCGCAGGCGTACAACGATCGCGTGAACGCGCTGTACCAGCAGGCGCAGCAGCAGGGCGAGGTTACCGAAGAGCAGACGCGCCGCATTCAGGACGAGGCCTGGGAGCAGATGGTGCAGGAGACGCTGCTGCGCCAGGAGCTGGACCGCCGCGGCATCGGCGTGAGCGACCGCGAGGTGCTGTGGGCCGCCCGCAACCTGCCGCACCCCGGCTTTGCCCAGCAGGAGATCTTCCTGACCAACGGGCAGTTCGACATCAACAAGTACCGCGAGTTCCTGGCGGGGCCCACGATGTCGGCCGAGATGTGGGGGCAGCTGGAGCAGTACTACCGCCTGCAGCTGCCGCAAGAAAAGCTCACCCGCCAGCTCACCGCCGGCCGCTACCTGAGCGACGCCGAGCTGTGGCGCGCCTTTCAGGACCGCACCGAGACGGCCACGGTCGACTACGTGCAGCTGGACCTGACCAAGCTGGTGCCCAAGGATCCCGCGGTGACGGACACCGAGGTGCGCCGCTACTACGAGGAGAACCGCGAGCGCTTTCGCCGCACCGAGGGCGCGCGCCTGAAGGTGGCGTACATCCCGCTCACCATCACCGAGGCCGACCGCCAGGCCACGGTGCAGCGCGCCCGCGAGCTCAAGGCCGAGATCGCCGGCGGCGCCGACTTCGCCGAAGTGGCGGCGGCCAACAGCGCCGACGAGAGCAACAAGGACCAGGGGGGCGACCTGGGCACGTTCACCCGCGGGCAGATGGTGCCGGCGTTCGACTCCGTCGCCTTCTCGCTGCCGGTGGGCCAGGTGTCGGACCCGGTGGTGACGCAGTTCGGCGTGCACTTGGTGCGCGTGGACGAGCGCACCGGCGAGCAGGTCAAGGCGCGCCACATCCTGCTGGAGTTCGAAAAGAACGTGGCCGACGTGGACCGGCTGGAGAACCAGCTGGTCCGCATTGCCGAGGCGGGGCTCGCGCGCGGCCTCAAGGCGGCCGCCGCGGGGCAGCCCAACGTCACCTTCCGCGAGGGGGTGGAGCTGAACGCCGCCAACCCGGTGATCCCGGGCGTGGGCCCGGCCATGGCCGCGCTCAACTGGGCGCAGGAAGAAAGCGCCAACCGCGCCGCCGGCGACGACCCGGTCCGCGTGAGCGAGGTGATGGAGACGGCCGACGCGCTGTACCTGGTGGAGATTGAGAACTACCACCCGGCCGGCATCACCCCGCTGGCCGAGGCCACGCCGGCCATCCGCCAGCAGCTGGTGTACGAAAAGCGCCGCGACGCGGGCCGCGCCGAGGCGGAGAAGATGCTGGGCGAGATCCGCGCCGGGCGCACGCTGGAGCAGGTGGCGCAGGCGCGCGGCCTGACGGTGCAGCGCACGGGCCCGTTCACCCGCGTTGCGGAGAACCCCGTGCTGGGGCAGGCCAACGCGGCCGTGGGCGCGGCGTTCGGCGCCCCGGTGGGCCAGGTGGGCCCGGTGGCGGTAACGCCCGCCGGCGTGTTCCTGATCCGCCCCGTGGCGCGCACGGCCGCCGACCGCCGCGAGTTCGAGCGGCAGAAGGCCACCCAGCGCGAGCAGGCCATGCGCTCCATGCAGCAGGACCTGCTGGGCCAGTGGATGAACAACATCCGCAAGAACGCGGAGATCAAGGACGAGCGCGCCGAGTTCGCCGCCCGCGCCGCCCGCCAGAGCTGATCCTTCCCGATCCGGCCTGACGGCTCGAAGCCCCGCTTCCTTTCCCGGGAGGCGGGGCTTCGAGCATCCGGCATCCACTCAAAGAGCGGGTCTCACACGGAGGGCACGGAGGACACGGGGAGGACCAGACATTCCCGTGACCTCTGAGGACGTTCCACTGTTCTGATGATGAGTCCCGCGAATCTGTCATTCTGAAGGAGGCGCCGCGCAAGCCTCTTGTTCTCGCTGCAAAGCCTGGCGCCGACTGAAGAATCTTTAGCTGGGCGGCAGAGTCTTTCCGCCGGAAGCGGTTCCCGGGCGTTGCCCGGGCACGGGTTCAGCGCGAGGGGACGGAGATTCTTCGGTCGCGCTGCGCAGTCCGGCGCGACGCCGCGGCTTCGAGGCGAGCGCTTCCTCAGAATGACAGGTGTTTCCCCGGCTTGGGGGATGGCCTCTCTTGTTTCCTGCGGGATGCGCGACGAAAGCCCTCTTCCACGCGGCGGTGGAAGAGGGCTTTCGTTCGATGTGGATCAGGGCGCGGCGGCTACAGCCAGGTGCGCACGGCAAGGGCGACGACGAGAACGCCAAGGACGCTCAGGAAGTCCAGCCGCAGCACCAGCGGGCCAAGGGTAAAGCCCACCGCCACCAGGTCGATCACCAGCGGCCCGAAGGCCGCCGCGACGGACGTGGTAAAGAAGGTCCGCGCCGTGCTGTCGGGCATGAACCGCATCGCCAGCTCCGAAAGCAGCGCTCCAAGCAGCAGCCCGATCAGCACCACCACCAGCATCCGGCCCGCGCGCCGGCGTCCGCCTACGCTCATCTCACCTCCCCAACCCGTTCATCTGGTGGTCGTGCGGCGTTTGCCCAGCCCGCAGGCAAGACGAGTGCCGCCCGCCCGCGAACCCTCAGCGCTGACGCTCTACCGCGTACACGATGCCGTCGCGCAGGGCGTCCAGCGCGGGGCCGTGGGGCAGCCCCTCAAGCGCGTCGGCGGCGCGGCCGGCGCACTCCAGCGCCGCCTCGCGCGCAAACTCCAGCCCGGCCCGCCCCCGCACCACCTCCACCACCCCGGCGATGGACTCGTCGTCCGGCTCCGGATCGGCGAAGAGCGCGTTCACCTTGGCCCGCTCGGCGCGGGACAGGTTCGGGAGGACGGCGATGAGCGGCAGGGTGACCTTGTGCTCGCGCAGGTCCAGCCCGGTCGGCTTGCCGGTGACGGCGCTGTCGGCCGTGTAGTCCAGCAGGTCGTCGGCGATCTGGAACGCCAGCCCCAGCTCCCGCCCGAAGGTCTTCAGCTGCGCGCGGAAGCGCGGCGCGCCGGTGATGGCGCCCAGCTCGCACGCGGCGGCCATGAGCGACGCCGTCTTGGCGTCGATCAGGCGGTAGTAGTCGGCCTCGGAAAAGTGCAGCGCGTCGTGCGACGACAGCTGGCGCATCTCGCCCACCGTCATGTCGTTGGCCGCGTTGGCCAGCACCTGGATGGGCTCGATGCGGCCCAGCCGGGTGATCTCCATCAGCGAGCGCGTATACAGGTAGTCGCCCATGATGATGGCGACCTGGTGGCTCCACAGCGCGTTCACCGTGGGCATTCCCCGGCGAAGCACCGAGTGGTCCACCGCGTCGTCGTGCACCAGGGTGGCCAGGTGCACCAGCTCCACGATGGCGGCCAGCGTCTCCGCCTGCGGGCTTGGGCGCCCCTCCAGCTCGTCGCACAGCAGGACGAGACCCGGGCGGAACAGCTTGCCCCGGATCTTCATCAGGTACTCGTTCACCGTCTCCACCGGCGCAAAGTCGGAGACCACGATGCGCCGGATCTCGTCCACGACGTTGTCCAGGCGCTCCCGGATGGGGGCCTGGATGTCGGCGAGATGGGGAACGGCGGTGCGGACGCTCATGCGCTGGGGCTCAGGTGCCGGGCTGTGGGTCAGGTCGCGGGATTCTATGGAGGCGGACGGCGGATGTCAAAGCGGGTGAACGGGTGAACGGGTGAACGGGTGAACGGGTGAACGGGTGAACGGGTGAACGGGTGAACGGGTGAACGGGTGAACGGGTGAACGGGGGCGGGCTACCGGCGGGCGGTCCACGCGTCGGGATGATTGATCATCCCGACGAGCGTGGCAAGGATGCCGTCATAGCCGCGGTACAGCGTTCCTCCAGTGTCTCGACCAAGATAGCCGCAGCGCACCGCGAACTGAATCCACACCTGCGTTTCGGCCGCCTCGGCTTCGGCATCCGAAAGCTTGCTGATGAACGAAGCACGGTAGCGGCGCTTGCGCCATGCCTCCGCCAGATTTGCGCACACCGAGCGTGAGGAGCGGCGGATTTGGTCCGTCAGCGAATAGACCTCGTGCTTCGGAAATCCTTCACTCACGTGGAAGATCTCCATCGCCGCGTCGAACGCCCTGCGATACACCTCCAGATCTCCATGCACCCTCACCTTCTGCGGCACCCCACACCTCCCCTCCCCCGTGCATGTTCCCGTTCACCCGTTCACCCGTTCACCCGTTCACCCGTTCACCGCCTCGCCTTCCGCAGGCGCTCGATGCGCTGGGCGGTGTCGCGGAAGCGGATGTCGACGGAGACCACGCGCTCGTACAGCTCCACGGCACCCTCGGGGTGGTCCGTGCCCTCTTCCACTCTGCCCAGGAGATAGAGGACGCCGATGACGTCGCCGTCGGCCACGCCGGGGAGCTTGAGGGCGCGGTCCAGCACGCGGCCGGCGACGGCGTACTGGCCCTTGTCCACGAAGCACTGGCCCAGCAGCTCCAGCGTGGCCAGGGGATTCGCGCCGCCGCGCAGCGCGACCTGGAACTCGGCGATGGCCTCGTCCACCAGCCCCAACTCCATGAAGGCCACGCCCAGGTCGTAGTGGCTGGCGCTGTCCTCCACGTCGATGTTCTCGGCCACCTTCTGGCGAAAGTGGGTGAGCATCTCGGCGAAGTCCTTGTCCTCGTCGCCGCTGGGCTCCTTTTCCTCCACCACGAAGCGCGTGCTGGGCTCGCCCTCGCCGCGCTCGTCGTCCATGATCAGCGCGCCCAGGTCCACGTAGTCGCCCGGGGGAGGCGGCGGGGGCGCGGGGGCGGCGGGCGGCGCGGCCTCGGCCTGCGGCGCGGGGGCGCGGACGAAGTGGGCCACCTGCGCGGCGGCGGCGCGGCCCTCCACGTTGTGCGGGTCCAGCTCCAGCACGCGCTTGAAGACGGCGGCGGCCTTTTCCTCCTGCCCGTGCCGCGCCAGGTGTCGGCCCAGGTCGAGGTAGGCCTCCACCTGCGCCTCGGCCCGCCCGCTGCGGAAGGCGTATTCCACCCGCTTCTGCAGCAGGATCCCGTCGTCCGGACGCAGGCCGATGAGCGCGGTCATGGGCGCCACGGCCTCGAAGTACATTCCGCGCGCGGCCAGGGCCCGGTGGGCGGCCTCGAGCACGTCGGGCACCTCGTGGCCCAGGCCGCGGCTGCGGAGCTCGCGGACCAGCTCTTCGCGCGACGCCTCGTCCTCGGGGACGGCGGCCACGTGGGCGCGCAGCTGGTCCAGGTTGTCCTGCTGCGCCTCGAACACCGGCTCCGGCCCGCGGCGGCGCCCCGGCGTGCCCCGCGGCTGCCGCTTGACCGGCTCCTCGTCGAAGCCGATGAGCGGCAGGTCGCCGCCGCC
This sequence comes from Longimicrobium sp., assembly GCA_035759295.1. Classification (GTDB taxonomy): domain Bacteria; phylum Gemmatimonadota; class Gemmatimonadetes; order Longimicrobiales; family Longimicrobiaceae; genus Longimicrobium. The sequence continues at coordinate 15,311 of DASTVC010000747.1, forward strand.
GCCGTCCGAAGAATCGTCTTCGTCGATCAGCAGCGGCAGGTCGCCGAACCCACCGTCGTCATCCTCGTCCAGCAGCGGCAGGTCGTCGGCGAACTGCCCGCCGTCGTCGTCATCCACCGCCTCGTCGCCAAAGAGGACGGGGAGGTCGGCGGGGCCCTCGTCCACCGCGCCCAGGCTGGTGGGCTCCAGCCCCAGGTCCGCGCCCGCGGCGGGCGCCTTGCGGGGCGGGGCGGGTGGATCGTCGACCAGGGAGGTGGATTCCAGCCCGGCGAGGGGGGCAACGCCGTCGTCCAGCGACGTGGGCTCCAGCCCCGCCACCTCGGAGAGGGCGGCGCCGGAGGAAAAGTCGCCGTCGTGCAGCGCGGCGCTGAAATCGTCGCTGGCGGCGCTGCGGCTGCGCATGAGCGGCGTGTCGTCCGCGCCGGGCGCCACGGCGCGGATCTGCTCGCGGATGGCCTCGGCGGCGGCGGGGTCGCCGTGCTGGATGTGCGCGCCCATCAGCACGCGCAGCTGCTCCACCGCCTGGTCCTTGCGGCCGTTGGCCAGCAGCTGGTCGGCCAGCAGCTTGCGGACCTCGGTGTCTTCCGGCGAAAGGTCGGCGAACTCCTTGAGCGCGTCGAAGCTGGCGTCCAGGTTGCCGGCGCGCTTCATCCGCTGCGCGTACTCCAGAAAGTTCTGGCGCGCGTCGGCCAGGAACCCCGCGGCGGCGCTGATCTGGCCCAGCTTGAGGTACACGGCCCCGCGCCCCGGCACCAGCCGCAGGATCTTGCGGCACAGCGCGATGGCGTTGTTGAACAGCCCGCTCTCGGCGTAGCTGGCCACGGCGCGCTCGTACGCCTCTACCGCGCGCTCCGTCTCGCCGATGCGCAGGTGCAGGTCGCCCACGCGGTTCCACAGGGCGATGTCCACCTCTTCGCCCGGAGAATCTTCCAGGAGCTGGCGGTACAGGATGACGGCCTCGGTCCACTGGCCGCGGTTTTCCGCGGCGCGGGCCTGGTCTTTCAGCTTGGCTGGGCTTGCCATGGAACGGGCACGGGGACAAACGGCCGAGCCCGGTGAAGGCGGCGCTCGGGCACGGTATGGCGCAATGGGGGAAAAGATAGCGAATGCCCTAAGTGCGTACAAGGAACGGGGGTGCGCGGGATGCGGTGCGCGCCCCTGTCACCAAGTGCGCGGACGGATGCGGAAGTCGCGGCGGCGTGCACGGGGGATGCCGTAAGGGGCGTGGAGGCTTGGAGATGCGCGTGTAGCAGAGGGTGGCGATGGGCGTGATTCTGCGCCGTGGGCTGTGGATCAGGCGTAGGTGGAACGAGGCGCTTCGAAGGGCATCGCCGCGGGGGCGGGGTGCCCCTCCCCCGGCCCCTCCCCGTTCGTTCCTCACGGAGAGGGGAGAATTCGATCGCGCTTCGGCTGGCTTCCGCGCGAGGGCGCCCCCTTACTCGCCCAGGCTCGTACCTCCCCCAAAAAACCCTGGGGGAGGTGGACTTCGATCCCGCTTCGGAAAGGTGCGTCGCACCTCCCTCCCCCACGCAGTTTGTGGGGGAGGACCGGGGAGGGGGGCGGCCCACCATCCCGCACCCATCCTTCTCCATCACCCCGTCACCTTGTCACCTTGTCACCCGTTCACCCCGTCACCCGTTCACCTTGAATCTTCTCCCCCCGCCGAACCGTTCAACAACGCGCGGGTACAGGAGCCCGCACGGACGGCAGGCGCGGAGCGGAAGCCCGCGCCTGCCCGTTTCTTTCGCTCCGCCCATACGCATGCGCACCTTCTTTCTGCTCTTCCGGCTGCTGCCGTTCGCGCTCTCGTTCGCGCGCGACCGGCGGCGCCTGCTGTTCTGGGGGCCGCCCGCGCGCCGCAGCGAGGCGTTCCACCGCGCCCGGGCGGAGCGTCTGGCGCGCGCGATTCCCACGCTGGGGCCCACCTTCGTCAAGATCGGCCAGGTGTTCTCCGCCCGGCCCGACGTGGTGCCGGAGCCCTACCTCTCCTCGCTCAGCACGCTGACGGACCAGGTGCCGGTGGTGCCGTTCGCCCGCATCGAGCACGAGCTGGTGGCGGCGTACGGCGCGCCGGTGGACCAGGTGTTCGACGCGTTCGATCGCGAGCCGCTGGCGGCGGGGAGCCTGGGGCAGGTGTACCGCGCCCGCTACCGCGGCGAAGACGTGGTGGTAAAGGTGCTGCGCCCCGGCGTGGAGCCCATCGTGGAGCACGACGTGGCGTTCGTGCGCATGGTGCTGCGCTTCGTGGAGCGGTGGTGGAGCCATCCGCAGCTGCGCGGCCTGCACGTGGTGATCGACGAGTTCGAGCGCCGCATCGCCGACGAGATGGACTTTCGCAAGGAGGCGGCGTACTGCCGCTCCATCGGGCAGAAGTTCGCCGCCAACCCGCGCGTCATCGTCCCCCGCGTGATCGACGGGATGGTGCACCGCCGCACGCTGGTGCTGGAGTTCGTGGAGGGGACGCGGGTGGACCGCATCGACCCGCTGGTCCAGCTCGGCGTGGTGGACCCGGAGCGGGTGGTGGACGCGGTGGTGGAGGCCTACATCCAGATGATGCTGGTGGACGGCCTGTTCCACGCCGACCCGCACCCCGGCAACCTGCTGGTGCGGGCGGACGGCGCGCTGGTGCTGCTGGATTTCGGGATGGTGATCGAGGTGGATCCCGGAATGCGCCACCACCTGGTGCACACGGCGCTGGCGGCGGTGCGCGGCGACACCGACAAGGTGGTGGACGGGTTCTTCAACCTGGGGATCGTGGCGCCGGAGACGGATCGCGAGACCATCCGCCGGCTGGTGGGCATCATCATGGAGCTCACGGAGCGCGGCGCGGAGCTGGGTGAGATGCAGGCGGCGCTGGCGGACGAGGTGATGCACCTGCTGTACGACTGGCCGGTGGTGCTCACGGGGGAGATGACGTACTTCGGCCGCGCGGTAGCGCTCATCGAGGGGCTGGGGGCGCACCACGTGCCCAACTTCAATCCCGTGACGTACGTGCGCCCGCTGCTGCTGAAGCACCGCATGGCCGTGCTGCGCGCGCTGGGCCCCACCGACAGCGAGACGGCGGACCTGGCGTACGCGCTGGGCCTGCTCTCGCGCGACGTGATGCGCGTGGTGGGCAACGCCGGCCGCGAGCTTCTCGGCGTGCTGGCGACGCGCATCCCTTCGGTGTTCAACGCGTTCAGTCGGCCCGCCCCGGCGGCCTCGGTCGAGGCGCCGGCTGCGCTACCGGTGATCGAGGCCGCGCAGCCGGTCGCCGCGCTGCCGGCGGGGGCGATCGAGTAAGTCTCGGTGGGATGGCGGATGTCGCAACGGGCTAAAGCCCGCGGTTAGAAGGGCCATAAGCCCCGTCTCGGCTCGTTACACTCGCCGGACGGGGCTTCACCTTCTCGCGTCCGCCGAGCCCCCGCCACCCCGAGCAAGAGTGTCATTTCGAGGGAGCGCCGCGCGGAACCATCTCTCACCCGAAACTCAGGGCGCGACCGAGAAATCTAGCGTCGGAATTCTCGTGGCTTTTCGGCGATCCGTGGGCCGTCCGTCACAATCCGCGAAGGCGGATTTTGCAATTTTCCCGCGGCGAGTTCACTCGCTCCTGGTAGGATACCGCGCCCGGTACGCGTCCAGCGCCGCGCGGTGGATACGCTCCTTCTCCGGGCGCACTTCGGCAAGATGCTCGGGGGATTCGGTGGCGTCGATCCAGTCCGCCAATGGGTCGATGATCCAGTCCAGCAGCGAGGCGCGCGCGTAGAGTCGTAGCCGCTCGCGCACGCCCGCATCCGCGGTGACGGCGGGCGGCAGGGCGCGGTCGGCGGCGGTGCGCAGGTCGCCGCGCGCGGGGCCGAAGAGCATGCACCAGTCCATCGCCGGATCGCCCAGCGCCAGGTCGTCCCAGTCCAGCACGTACCACTCTCCGCGCGGCGTCACCAGCAGGTTGTTGAGCCACAGGTCGCTGTGCGTGGGCGCATCCGCCGGCTCCGCGAACGCCGGCGCGGCCGCGACCGCCGCCTCCAGCGCCAGCGCCTCGCCGCGCATCCACTCCACCAACGCCGGCGGCACGAACGGCGGCCGCTCCTCCGTGACGAACTCCAGGTCCGCGATGAAGCGTGCGTGGTAGGTGCCGCGGTACACGTCCGCGCACGTCGCCTGCACCGCGGGAAGGTGCGCGGCAAGCTCGTGATCGCCGTGCAGCCGGTCCATCGTCCGCACCACCTCCGCCGCCAGCCGCTCGTCCAGCGCCTCCGGCGGCGCCCCGTCGATCCATCGCGACAGCACGCCCGCGTAGCCGGAGCCGGGCACGTCGATCCACGCCAGGGCGCCGGGCGCGTGGTACCGGTCCGACATCATCTCCCGAAATCCCCAGAACCGACGCAGTGCATCGAGGATCTCCCGATCGTGGGCGAGCTTCAGGTGCAGCCGCGCGCGCCCGTCCGTCACCTGGAACGAGCGGTTTACGAAGCCGCCCCAGTTCAGCACGTACTCCACCCGCAGCCGCGCCGCATCCAGCCCCAGCTCCGCGGCGCGCGATGCGAGCTGTTGGTGGACGAGCGACTGCAGACGGGGCAGGTCCATCGGACGATCGATCATCCCGGGTTCGATGCATGGGGTTGGACGTACGCTTGCAACCCTCGCTCCGGTGCGTGCGCGGTGCCAGGGCAGATCGCTGGTGTATTGATCTGGTGAAGGACGCGATCGCGGAACCTGCGCACCCGATGGCGCGGTACACGTCGCCCGGGTTTTCGATCACGTCCTTCAGCCCGATCCGGCCATGCGCGCATTCTCCCTCCTCGCGCTTTCCCTTCTCGCCCTGCCCGCTCCCGCGCAGGGCATCGTAGTCCCGGTCCGCTGCCAGGGCGAATGCACGCCCGGCTCGCTCACGGTCGATTCCGTGGCCGCGTGGGCCAACCTGGAGCACGGCCGGGCCATGACCTACGTGAACCACGTCTTCAGCAACGGATCGGATGAGGCGATCGACGGCGCCTTCTTCTTTCCCCTCCCCGCCGATGCAATCGTGGAGCGGATTACGGTTCGGCAGGGCGAGGATCTGCAGGTCTACAACGAATGGAGCGGGCCCCAGGAGTCGCGGTGGATACTGGAAGGGCTCGCCCGCGAGCGGCGGGATGCGCGGCTGCGCGAGTACGCGGGCGCCGCCGTGGTGCACGTGCGCATCCCCGCCATCCCCGGGCACGGGGTAAAGCACATGCAGATCGGCTACTCGCAGCCGCTGCGCGCGGAGGGCGGGGTGATCGCGTACCGCTATCCGCTCTCCCTGGCCGCCGCTGCGCCCGCCGGCCACGTCAGGTTCGGGATGACGATCAAGACGGAGGCGGGCTTTCGCGACGTGGGCTCGCCCAGCCACGCGGTGGACGTGCAGTGGGGCATGGAGCCCGGCCCCTGCCTTCCCCGGGAGCGCTGCGGCACCCGCGGCTTTCCCTCCGAGCGCGTGCGGGTGATCCGCCTGCTGGACGGCGAAGGCGGGCGCCTCCGCGACTTCGAGCTGCGCTACACGCCCGCACCAGCGGAGCGCGACGCGGCGTCGGTGCCGTAGCGCAGCAGCGCTGCGGTATTCCGACTCCTGAGCCATCAGGCTGACACGAACGAAAAACGAACCGTCGCATCGAGAATTGTTCGATGCGGCGTTTGGTCTGACGCAGAATCCTCGCTCCTCGGCCTGATCGCCGGTAGGTTGGCGGTGACCCACCCGGCGCGCAGCAGCCACGCACCCCGTGCGTGTGCCCCTCCGCGCGAAACTGGAGGACGTTCGATGCATCCCTCCCATGTCCTCCACGCCGCGCGGCTCTGCGCAGCCCTCCTGCTCGCCGGCTGCTCTCCGTTGCGAAGCGGCGGCGCGGCGGCGTCCGTGTCCGCCGACACCGTAGTGCACGGCGAGGGACTTATCCTGGGGGCGGAGGAGGGTGAGCGCAGAGTGCGCCGCCCGCGCCCCGGCGGAACCGCTGGGCTGACGGCGCCGTTCATCCTGAAGGTAGACGAGCGGAACGGAGGCTCGCCCGACCTGGTGATGGGATACGAAGACATCCCGCCGGGGGAGCGCATTCAGCCGCACCAGCATCTGCACGCGGACGAGATCATCTTCGTGCACAGGGGGAGCGGCGTGGCCACGCTGGGCGGACGCGAGGGGGCGATCAGCGCCGGATCCACCGTCTACATCCCCCGAAACACCCGCGTCAGCCTTCGAAATACCGGCTCGGAGCCGCTGGGCATCGCCTTCATCTTCTCGAAACCCGGTTTCGAGCAGCTGATGCGCGAGAACTCGGTGCCCGAGGGCCAGCCCGCGACCCCCGTCTCTGCCGAGGAGTTCGCGCGGATCCGCGCACGTCACCGATGGCACACTGTCTACGACCAGCCGTAGCCGGCTGGCAGCGGGCGCCGGACGCATCGCGGCGGCGCGTGCGGCGGGTGATTGCGCGTAAGGGAGGCAACGACGGAAGCTCATCGACAGACGGAGGCCGCCGTGCGCGTTCTATCAGACCTCTTCACACAAGGCGGGCGATCACTTTCTCGACCAGTTCGTGGTGCCCTACGCGTATGGCGGAACGCTGCGGTTCGAGTCGGGTGCGCACTACGAATTCAACGTTCTTTCCGAGCCGGATGGATGGAGCGTCCACCTGCACCAACGCTTCTGAGCCCCCCGGCGCCGGTAGCGACGCTGCCGGACGATTGCGCTCCGCCCCTTCCGCGCGATGACCAGGAATATGAAAACGACGATTTCTCTTCCCGATGAGCTGTTCTTCGCCGCCGACGCACTCGCGCGCCGGCTGGGCGTGAGCCGCAGCGATCTGTACGCGAGCGCTCTGGCTGAATTCGTTGCGAAGCACACCCAAGCCGAGATCACTACGCGGTTGGACCAACTCTACGCCACGCAGTCCAGTGACCTCAATCCGGCTTTTCGTCGCGCGCAGCGCCGCTCGCTGGCGGAGGAGTGGTAATCGCTGTGACTGACGTATAGGCGAGGCGAAGGTTGAGCGCGGCAGGCGATCTGACTACGGCTGTTCTCGATCGATGTCACGCCGCCACGGCGTGCCGTTCCTCGAAATCCGCCGTTTCGCCGCGGAACTCGGCGAGGAGCTCGATGAGGCGCGACACGTCGGATTCGGCGCTGGCCATGCCCAGCGAGACGCGGATGGCGCCGACGGGGCGGCCGCGCATGCACGCCCGCAGCCGGTCCAGGTCGAATCCCTCCGCTTCCGCCGCGCCGAAGCAGCGCGCCGCCTCCTCTGGCGTGAAACCGAAGGCGTGCTCAGCCGCGCCGGGGTTGCAGAAGCATCCGCCGCGCACGGAGATCCCCGCCGCGCCCGCCCGCGCCTCCACCACGCGATAGTCCACGACCGAGCCGTCCGGCCGCAGAAGGTTCAGCGCCACGGTCCCGCCGCGCTCACGCATCCCCGCTGGTCCGTAGATGTCCACCATCGGCGCGCCGCACGGGTGGCGCAGCTCCCACAGCGCGTGCAGCAGGATGCGCGTCAGCCCGCCGACGTGCGCGCCCAGCCGATCCATCCCGATCCGCTCCATCATCCCCAATCCAGCCTCGACCGCGGGTGCGGCGAGAAAGTTCGGGGTGCCATCCTCGAAGCCTTCGGCGCCACGCCGCAGCAGGTGCGTGCCCGTCTGCGTGGAGACGAAATCCACCGTCCCGCCGGCGAACCATGGGCGCTCCAACCCCTCCAACGCCTCACGCCGCGCGATCAGCGCGCCGATACCGGTCGGGTAGCCGAACATCTTGTAGAACGAGAGCGCGACGAAGTCCGCCGGCACCTCCCGCAGCGAAAGCCGGCTGGTGGGCGCGTACGCGGCCGCATCAACCAGCACGTGGAACCCCCGCTCCCGCGCCTCACTGACGAGGCGCAGCGGGTGGCGTACGCCGGAGAAGTTGGACTGCGCCGGGAACGCGAACAGGTGCGGATGATGAGGATCCGCATCCGCCAGCGCCTGCTCCACGCCGCGCAGCCGCAGCTCGGCGTCCAGCGGGATGTAGCGCACCTCCGCGCCCCGGCGCCCGGCGAACTGGCGGATGCCGTTTACGGAGTTGTGGTTGTCGGCGGAGAGGACGAAGCGCGAGCCGGGGACGAAGGGGAACGCCTCGCCCACCAGCCGCAGCGCCCCGCTGCAGTTGGCGGTGAAGCAGACCTCGTATTCCGCCGGGTCTGCATCGAAAAAGCGGAGAACGGCGGCCCGCGCACCCTCCAGCATCCCGGTGCTGGCACGCGAGGCCGGACTGTCGGAATGCGGGTTGCCGAACACGCCATCGCGCAGCAACTCGGCGTGTGCGCGGACGAGTGAATCGGGATACAGCGCGCTGCCGGTGTAGTCCAGGTACACGTCGCCGCGCGCGTCCAGCCGGGCGAACTCGCGCGCCCGCAGCGCCCGGAAGTCGGTGTCGATGTTGATCATCACCGCCTCCCCTCAGCAGCCACGGCGGCGGACGCGGCGCACTGCAGCCGCGCTCCCGCCCTCCGCCGATGCGCCCGGGAGCGCGGCGGACGCGTCCCCATCCACCGAAGCGCCGCCCCCTGCCCGCGGCACGCCGCCGAAGTAGCGGCTGAGCTCCGCCGCGGAGTCGAACGCGGCGCGATCTGCGGCTGACGCGCCGTCCGGAAGCACGGGCGTCATCACCTGCGTGAGCCACTCGTAGAGGCCTTCGCGGAGGAAATAGACCCGCTTTACGCCACGCGCGCGCAGAAGGAACCACCCCTGCGCTGCGTGCGCGCCGCCTTCCGAGTACAGTACCACAGTCTCGTCCGGGCGGATGGCGGCGCGCGTCAGGGCGGTGAGCGACAGGTTCTCGGCCGTGGGAATTGCGTAGTCCGCGAACTCCGCCGGCGTGCGCACGTCGACGATGCGGAGCCCCTCGCGGCCGTCGCGGATCCACGCCGCCAGCTCGCGCGCGGTCACGTGGTCCGCTTCCGCCTCCACCTCTCGCGCCAGCGCGACGACATCCACCCCCTGGCGCGTGGCGCCCGCCCCGCCCGCCACCAGCGCGAGCGCGCCGAGCGTGGCCGCCGCGATGGCCAGCAGCCGGTGCGCGCGCGGCGCCCGCCCGCTCACGACGCACCTCCCGGGCGGAGCGCCGCGCGCCGCTCGAATGCCTCCACTCCCGCGAACGCGCCGAGCGCCATCGCCACCACCGCGGCCACCACGGTGCCCGGCGGGACGCGCAGCAGGTCGGGAAAGGTCAGCGTCCCGGCGGGCGTGGCCTCGTACAGCTGGTCGATCAACGGAAAGGCCGCGGCGAAGAGGAGGATGCCCGCGAGCATTCCGCCCATCACCGCCAGCCCGTCCCGGCGTCCCGCTGCCGCCGCCACGCACGACGTGCCGGGGCAGAGGCCGCCCGCCACCATCCCCACGCCGAAGAGCGCGCCGCCGACCGCCTGCGGAAGCAGCCAGGTCTCCGGCACGTACACGCGCGCCGGATCCAGTATCCCCATTTGCGCCAGCCAGAACACGCCCAGCATGGCGGTGACGATGGCGCTGAACAGCACCTTGAGCACGGTGAAATCCGTCCCGAAGAACTGGCCGGCGAGCCTGCGCGCGTTCCCCAGGCCGGCGCGCTCCAGCCCCCAGCCGAACGCGACGCCCACGGCCAGCGCCACGCCCAGCCCCGCGGCGCCCGCGTCGGAGGCGAGGAAGGGAAGTGTCATGTCCACTCCCTCCGGAACAGGGGCGCCGCCGCGAAGGCCGCCGCGAACGCGGTGGCGATGAAGATCCAGCTTCCCACGCTCAGCAGCGCGCCGCCGGTGAGCGCCTGCCCGCTGGTGCACCCGCGCGCCAGCTTCGCGCCGAGCCCCATCACCACGCCGCCGCCGAAGCCGTACATCAGCCGCGCCCGGTCCGTCACGCGCGGCCCGCGCTCCACGGTCCGCCGTGCGCGCCCCGCCAGCCGCGCGGAGAGGTATCCGCCCAGCGCGACGCCGATCAGCTCGATCACCAGCCAGTCGGCGAGCGGCCCGCGCCCGCCGCCGCCCAGGTATCCGCCGAGCACCGGGCTCGCCGCCGCCTGCTCCGGCGCCACCGCCGCGACGCCCGCCACCGCGACGGAGGTGAACCCGCCGGACGCGCCCAGCCCGTGGCCGACGGTCACGTACGCCGCCAGCAGCACCAGCCCGATCCCCACGCCCGCCAGGTACGGGCTCGCGTACGGCCGCGCGCGCACCGCCGGCGCCGGCATCGCGATCCGCGCGGGCGCCGCGGCGGCGAAATCAATCGCGCTCACCGGTCGCTCCCGCCGCGCGCCCGCGGGTTCTCCACCGGCAGATCCGCCCGCCCGCCCCACTCCTCGAACGAGCCGTCGTACAGCTTTACCTCGTAGCCCAGCGTGCGCGCGGCGAAGAGGACCGCGGTGCCCTGCTGGCCGATGTGGCAGTAGGCGACGACGGTGTCGCCCGGGCGGATGCCGGCGTCGCGGAAGAGGGCCGCCAGCTCCGCCGCGCTGCGCACCCGCAGCTGGTCGTCGGTGATGGAGGTGAAGGGGATGCTGCGCGCGCCGGGGATGTGGCCGTGCCGATCGGCCGTGGCCTGCACGCCGTCGTAGAACACCGCCGCTCGCCCGTCCACGATCGCGATGCCGGGCGTGCGCAGGTTGCGGTGCACCCAGGCCGCGTCCACCACGCGGTCCTGCGTCCGCAGCGGGCTCAGCCGTCCCTGACGCGCGGCCGGCACGCGATCCGTCACCGCGTTCCCCGCCTGCCGCCACGCCTGCATGCCACCGTCCAGCAGCGAGGTGCGCGCCCCCAGCCCCGCGTGGTCCAGCGCGAAGATGACGCGGGTGCTGGGGCTCACCCAGTCGTTGCCGTAGTAGACGATGATCCGCGAGTCGTCGGAGATGCCGAGCCCCTGCAGCCGCTCGCGCAGGGTTTCCGGCGGCAGCGTCTGCAGCATCAGCTGGCCGTCCACGTGGCCGGTGGAGACGTCCTGCATCCGCACCAGCCGCGCGCCGGGGATGTGCGCCGCCGCGTACTGGTCCGGCTCGCCCACGTGCAGCAGGACGAGATTCGGGTCGTTCAGGTGTGCCGCCAGCCACGCGGGCGTCACCAGCAGCTGGTCGCGCGGCGTCTGTGCCGATGCCGGGTTCTCCGCGACGGGAAGCGCTTCGCGGGCAGGCAGGGCCGCGGAAAGCGAAATGGCGAGCCCCCCGACGACGGCCAGGGCTCCACAGGTTCGAATGGCGGGGGTCGTTTTGCGCATCTCGGAAGGCTCCGAAGAGGGTGGATGATGCAGATCCGCGGTCGGATCGCGCCCTCACCCTGCCTTCGGCGCCCCCATCGCGCTACGCGCTTGCAGCGGATGATGCCGGTGATGCAGCGAACCCTCTCCCACACCCGGCGGCGGCGCGGCGGACGCATTGAATCATCCCCCTGCACGCCCGCCGCCCGTCCCTGCAACGCCACGCGCCTTCCCTGCATGGACCGCGTGATTCGCCCGCGCCGCGGTTCCGTCGGCACATCCCCGCGTGTACCTTGATGGGCGGTCGCGGCAACGCCCGCACGCGTCGGACGCGTGCTGGACCGTCGGCGCAGGCCGACATCGCGTTTTCCCAGCCGCGAATTCATTCGCCCGGGGATGATGCCGGCCACGGCGATCCGGAGGCCGATCCCCCGCATTCGCCCTTCCCGTCGTCGTAACCCCACGATCTTCACCCCCAACCCATGCGACGCGACCCCGCCTCCGCGCACCAGGTGCGGATCCCCGCCTGGCTCCTGGTCCTGCTGGCGACCCTGTTCGGGATCGCGGGTGCGCGGCAGCATGTGCTTTCGATGGGGATGCCGGACGGCCAGGTGGCGCCGTTCGCGCACGGGATGGCGATGCGGATGCCGTTCTGGTACCTGTGGGCGCTCGCCGTTCCCATGCTGCAGTGGTTCGCGCGCCGGTTTCCGCTGGAGCGCATGCGCTGGCTTTCGGGTGCCGCGCTCCACATCTGCGCCGGTTTCGCGTTCTCGATGGTGCAGTACGCGCTGGAGCTGGGCGTGCAGCGGATGCTCCCGCAGCGCCTGTTCACCATGGGCGATCCGTATCCCGGAAGCGCGCGGCAGTTCATCGCCAACGGCTGCACGCAGAACCTGGGGATCTACACGATCCTGCTGACCGCCGTCTACTGCGCCGACTACTACGCGCGCTTTCGCGAGCGCGAGCTGGCCGCGTCTCAGCTCCAGGCCCAGCTGGCCCGCGCGCAGCTGCAGGCGTTGCGGATGCAGCTGAACCCACACTTCCTGTTCAACGCGCTCAACAGCATCTCCATGCTGGTGCGCGGCGGGCGGAATCCCGAGGCGGTGCGGATGCTGGCCGGCCTGGGCGACCTGCTGCGCTCCGTGCTGGAGGAGGACCGCCCCAGCGAGGTGCCGTTGCGCGACGAGCTGCACTTTCTGGAGCGATACCTGGAGATCGAGCAGATCCGCGCGGGACGGCTGAAGGTGACGATGGACGTGGCGGCGGAGACGATGGATGCGCGCGTGCCCAACCTCATCCTGCAGCCCATCGTGGAGAACGCCATCCGCCACGGCATCGCCCGCAGCAGCACGGCCTCGCTGGTGGAGATCGGCGCGCGGCGCGAGAACGGCTCGCTGCTCCTCTCCGTCCGCGACGACGGCCCCGGCGTGGGCGAGGACGGGCGCGAGGGCGTGGGGCTGCGCAACACCCGCGCGCGCCTGGCGGGGATGTACGGCGACGCGCAGGGGCTGGAGCTGGCGAACGTGGAGGAAGGCGGCGCGCTGGTGACCATCCGCCTCCCCTTTCTGCGCGGCGACGCCGTCGAGGAGGCGCCCCGGTGACGCACCCTCCGCTGCGCGTGGTGGTGGTGGACGATGAGCCGCTGGCCCGCACCGGCATGCGCGACCTGCTGGCCCGCGACCCGGAGCTGGAAGTGGTGGCCCAGTGCGCGGATGGGCGCGAGGCGGTGCGGGCTATCGGCGCCCTGCGGCCGGACCTGGTGCTGCTGGACGTGCAGATGCCGGAGATGGACGGCTTCGAGGTGCTGCGCGAGATCGGCGCCGAGCGCATGCCGCTGGTGGTGTTCGTAACCGCGTACGACCGCTTCGCTCTCCGCGCCTTCGACGTGGCGGCGGTGGACTACCTGCTCAAGCCGTTCGACGACGAGCGCTTTCTGCGGGCCATGCAGCGCGCCAAGCACGCCGTCCGCAACGCCGAGGTGGGTGAGCTGGGGCGGCGCCTGGCCGGCCTGCTGGAGCGCGGCGGCGCCGAGCCCGCGCGTGAGGCGCCCGCCGCCTACGCCTCGCGGCTGATGGTGAAGAACACCGGCCGCACCGTCTTTGTCCGGGTGGAGGAGGTGGACTGGATCGAGGCGGACGACTACTACGCCAAGCTGCACGTGGGCGACAAGACGCACCTGCTGCGCGAGTCGATGGGCTCGCTGGAGGCGCGGCTGGACCCGCTGCGCTTCTTCCGTGTGCACCGAAGCGCCATCGTGAACCTGGACCGTGTGCGCGAGGTGCAGTTCCTCTTCCGCGGCGAGCACGTCGTCATCCTCCACGACGGCACCCGCCTGAAGCTCACCCGCACCCGCCTGGAAAAGCTGGAGTCGATTCTCGCGGGCCGGTAAATGGTTTCCTCCCACACCGCGATTGATTTCCTGAGGGGGCGCCCACGCGTAACCGTAAGCAACACTAGTGCTTGTGCGCGACCGAAGGATCTCCTCTCGGCCTGCTCGGAGCCGGTCTTCAGCCACGGCGCGCTCGGCCGCGCGTTGAGCGGGTAAACCCGCCGCAACGACAGCGGAAAGCCCCGCGTCGGCCGCTGGCGCGTCCGGTGCGGGGCTTCACCTGCTCGCAAGGCTGGGTCCGTCGCGGCGAGGAATCCCGTGGTGGTGCAGGCGAGATCCTTCGGTCGCGCGCAGGCGGTGGTGTGACCGACGGTTCACGCGGGCGCTCCCTCAGGAAATCAATGCTTTCGCGGGGTGGCTGATCATGCGGGTTTGGTGGACTGCCCACCTGTCGTCCCACCCCACCCGCCACGCCCACTGCACCCTCTGCAATCACCGGAGCCGCCAGCCCGCGAAGGCGGACTTCGTGTAGTTGTTGCCGCGAATTCATTCGCCCTTGCAGGCCCTTGCAGACCGCACATTCCCTGTGGATGTTTTCTGTCGATGACATCGTGGATCAGCTGCCGCTGCGGCCGATCCGTCCGCTGATGCTGGGTACAGCCGATGGCGCAAAGCGAGATTCAGAGGCATTCGGATAAGCCGCTGCAAGGGCGAGTGGCCGTGGTCACGGGTGCCAGCCGCGGGGCGGGGCGGGGGATTGCGATGGAGCTGGGCGCCGCGGGGGCAACCGTGTACGTCACCGGCCGTAGTACCCGCGAGAAGCCGGCGAGCGGTTACGAGCGCATCCTGGCGGAGTCGGAGCTCCCATCGCTCCCCGGCACCATCGACGACACGGCGGACGAGGTGACGCGGCTGGGCGGCGCCGGCATCGCCGTGCGCGTGGACCACACGCGCGACGAGGAGGTGCGCGCGCTGTTCGCCCGCGTGGAGCGCGAGCGGGGCGGGCTGGACCTGCTGGTGAACAACGCGTGGGGCGGGCACGAGGCGTTCAGCATCGCCGCGTTCGGCGCGCCGTTCTGGGAGCAGGCGCTGGACCAGTGGGACGCCATGTTCGACCGCGGTGTGCGCAACCACCTGGTCGCCAGCCGCGTCGCCGCACCCATCTTCATCCGCCAGAAACGCGGCCTCATCGTCACCACGTCGTACTGGGATCGCGGCAACTACCTGCGCGGCAACCTGTTCTACGACCTGGCCAAGGCCGCCATGAACCGGCTGGCGTTCGCCATGGCCGAGGAGCTGCGCCCGCACGGCGTGGCGTCGCTGGCCGTCGTGCCGGGGTGGATGCGCACGGAGTTCGTCCTCGCGTCGCAGAAGACGGACGAGGCGCACTGGCGCGACTTTCCCCAGTTCGCCCGCACCGAATCGCCGCGCTACGTGGGCCGCGCCGTGGCCGCCCTCGCCGCCGATCCGCAGGTGATGCGCAAGAGCGGCGGCATCCACCTTGTCGGCGACCTGGCCGTGGAATACGGCTTCACCGACGTCGACGGCCGCGTCATCCCGCCCTTCGAAATGGACGAAGACTAAAGCAGCGCGCCGGCCCAGCATGAAAGCCGCGGACGATGCGATCCGCGGCTTCGTGTATCCTCATCACCCGACGGGACGCGATCCGCGATCAGGCGGCCTCGACCGCGTCCGGATCGTCGCGCAGCAGGTCCTCCATGCGGTTGTAGGAGACCTGCATCCCGCCCTCCATCCCCGTCGCCAGCACCATGTCGCGCACCTCGCGGCTGGAGTGGTGCACCAGCACCTTCATCGTCGTCACGCCGTCGGCCTCGTCCAGCGTCATGGTGTTGACGGCGTAATCCTCGGGCTTCGGATCGGGCACGCCCTCGTACATCTCCGTGTTCACCAGGCGGTGCGGCGGCGCGATCTCGCGGTACTCGCCGTGAAAGCCGACCTCCATCCCCCGTTCGCGAATCACGAAGCGCCACCCCCCGCCCACGCGCAGGTCGATCTCGCACACCAGCCACTCCGAGGTCTCGAAGCCCCACCACCGCTTCACCAGCTCCGGCGTGGTGAACGCCTTGAACACCAGCGCGGCGGGCGCATCGAACTGCCGCGTGATCAGGTAGTCGGTGTCCGACGGCAGGGTGATGACCGCGGAGCCGTGGCGGTTGAGGGGGGCGGTGTGGGTGGTCATGGGTGGTTCTCCTCGGTTTGGAGTTCTGCCAGCAGGTCGTCCAGCCGGTCCAGCCGCACGTTCCACGAGCGCTCGAAGGTGCGCACCCAGTCGTGGATGGGCTTGAGCGCCGGCCCGTTCACCCGGTACCAGCGATGCCGCCCCTCCGCGCGGACCAGCACCAGGCCCACCGCGCGCAGCACGCCCAGGTGCTTGGACACCTGCGGCTGCGTAAGGCCCAGCCGGTCTACCAGCTCGCCGACCGTCGCCTCGCCGGTGCCCAGCGCATCCAGCAGGTCGCGGCGACTCGCCTCGGCGACGGCGTTGAAGGCATCGGATGTCGTCGGTGTGCGGGCCATGATCTACAATACATTCCGATATGGGAATATGTCAAGGCATTCGAGTGGGGGCTTGTTCGGCGAGCTTCGCTGTGTGATGCTATGGGAAAGGTTGTGCAACTCGGGGCGGCAAATGAGACGTTCCGGCATTCATTGTCCACAACGGCGCGTGGATGATCCGTAAGGTGCCGCGCGTTGGGATGGACAGTCGAGAATAGCCGGATCGCCCGCGGACGCCCGGGTCCACTCTCATCTGGAGCGAAGGGGATGATGCACAGGTGGCTTTACGCCGGCCGGGTGGCCGTGCTCGCGATGACCGTAGCCTGCGCGCCGGTGGCCGCGCAGCAGACCACCACGCCTGCCGCCGGGCAGCAGGCCTCGGCCGCAAGGCCGCCGGACGTGGCCTCACCCGAGGCCCTGGTCACGGCGCTCTACGACGTGATCTCCGGCCCGGCTTCGCAGGCGCGCGACTGGGACCGCTTCCGGTCCCTGTTCCTCCCGAATGCGCGACTGACCTTTCTCCTGGAAATCTCACCGGGTGAAAAGCGGCTCTTCAACCTGACGGTGGAAGAGTTCATCCAGCTCGCGGGCCCCGGGTACCAGTCCGGAGCCGGGTTCTGGGAGCGGGAGATCGGCCACCGCATCGACAGGTTCGGCACCGTGGCGCACGTATTCACCGCGTACGAGTCGCGCCTCACGTCTCCCAATCCGAACAGCCCCGTCGACGAGCGCGGCATCAACAGCGTGCAGACGATTCAGCACGAGGGCCGCTGGTGGATCGCGAACCTGGTGTTCGACAGCGAGACCCCCGCGAACCCCATCCCGCCGGAGTACCTGAACGCGCAGCACGAGTAGCGATCCCCGTTCGATGCCGGGAACACGGCAGCCGCGAGCGTCCCGCCCGCGGCTGCCGGTTTTTGCGTCCCTGGCGGTCCCCGCCATGCCGCCGCGATGGGAATTCTCGTCCGCCCTGTCCGACCAATGCGCGTGATGGATTCAACCCGCCGCCAATGCGGGCGCGGAGATTCCGCGGCCCCAGCGGTGACCCCGAACTCCCGCGCGTCATCATTGGAGGAGATCATGAGCACCCTGACCCCCGCCGCACCGCTGCCTCCGCAGCCCAGCTCCGAGAAGACGGAGTACGATCATGGATCGCTGCGCATCCGCGAAAAGACGCTGGTGATCGGCAACTCCATCTACCCGATCTCGAACATCTCCACCGTCAGCTTTTCGGATCTCCGCACGCCTGTCCCCAACATCGTCTGGCTCCTGCTCGCGCTTGGCGTGGCCTGCCTTCCGATGGGCGCGGTGGTCAGAGGCATCGGCTTCCTTCTGCTCATCGGCGCGGTCTACTTCTTCATGGTGTACTTCAATTCCAAGAGCGATGCCGATTTTGCACTGTCGGTCCGCATGAATGGCGGCAACACGGTGCTCGTAACGAGTGACGACGGAGCTTTCCTGAAGGCAATCGCGCTGGAACTGTACGAGGTCATCGAATTGGAGAAGGCGAGCAACACCACCTTCAACATCGATCAGAAGGTGATGATCGACAGCATTACCGGCGCCACGGTGCGCATCGCCGGCATGCAGGGCGACATCGTGAACAACGTGCCGGTCTGATACCATTTCCCCTGGTTCCTTGTGCAGACGGAGGAACTGCGCAACAACATCACGCGGAGGCGCGGAGGAACTGATGAGGCGCGGAGGAGTCTCGATCTTCCCTCCGCGCCTCTCCCTTTACCTCCGCGTCTCCGCGTGAAACCATCTTTCCTGCCGTGCACACAGAAATCGGAGAATCGGTATGACCTGCCGTTCCGTCGATCTGCCTCATCACACCGCTGCCTTCAGCGGATAACCTGCATCATACCACCCGCTCCCCCGCCTTCCACACGCCCTGGATGATGGGGGCGGCGAGGCGGTAGGGGATCTCGGCGGCGGACTGGGCGCGCCAGAGCACCAGGTCGGCGGGGGCGCCGGGGGCCAGGGTGCCGTGGCCGTCGGCCAGCTCCAGCGCCGCGGCGCCGCCGGCGGTGGCGGCGCGCAGCGACTCGGACGGGCTCATCCCCATGCGGCTGCAGGCGGCGGTGAGGATGAAGTGCATGGACGGCGTGGGCGAGCTGCCGGGGTTGAAGTCCGTGGCCAGCGCCACGGTGGCGCCGGCGTCCAGCAGCGCGCGGCCGGGCGCCCACCGCGGCCGGCCGAGAAAGAAGAGCGTCGCCGGCAGCAGCGTCGCCACGGTGCGTGACGCCGCCAGCGCGGCGATGCCGGCCTCGCTGATGTCGCCCAGGTGGTCGGCGGACGCGGCGCCCAGCTCCGCCGCCAGCTCTGCCCCGCCGCTCCCCTCCAGCTCGTCCGCGTGCAGCTTGGGGCGCAGCCCGTGCGCAAGCCCCGCGCGCAGAATCCGCTCCGTCTCCTCCCGCCCGAACACGCCGGGCTCCATGAACACGTCGCAGAAGCGCGCCAGCCCGGCCCCCGCGACGGCCGGGATCATCTCCTCCACCAGCAGCTCCACGTACGCCGCGCGGTTGTCGCGGTACTCCGGCGGCACCTCGTGGCCGCCCAGGAAGGTGGGGATGAGCTCGATGGGCTGCAGGCCGTTCAGGCGGCGGATGGCGCGCAGCGTCTTGAGCTCGCTTTCCGTCGACAGGCCGTAGCCGCTCTTCACCTCCGCCGTCGTGGTGCCGCCGCGCAGCATCTCCTCCAGCCGGGGCAGCGCCATCTCCACCAGCTCGTCCTCGCTGCGCGCGCGCAGGTCGCGCACGGAGGCGTTGATGCCGCCGCCCCGCCGCGCGATCTCCATGTACGGCACGCCGGTGCAGCGCAGCGCGTACTCCTCCACCCGGTATCGGCCAAAGACGGCGTGCGTGTGGCTGTCCACGAACCCCGGCGTGAGCGTCATCCCCGCGCAGTTCACCCGCTCAAGCTGTGGATGCTCGGCCAGCACGTCGTCCTGCGGCCCCAGCGCCTCTACCACGCCGTTCACCACCGCGACGGCCACGCCGTGCAGCACCCCCGCCGGATCGGCGTCCTCCGACGCGCGGGCGGGGCCGGTGCACACCGCGACTTCGGCGGCGTTGATGAAGACGGCGGAGCGGGGCAGGTCGGTCATGGGCTCGAGCTGGCGTGTTTTCCAGGGATGATGCGCGGGCGCGGTACATTCTGGGCGGGATCGTCCGCGCGCGTCAAATCTGCCCTCCCCGGCGCGTTGATCTCTTTCGAACGCACCTTCCGCACATCACCCCGATCCTCCATGACCGCGCGACATCTCCTGTTCGTGGCATTCGCCATCGCGCTCGCGATCCAGGCCGCCGCGATGCTCACGCTCGGGCCGCTCACGGACTGGTGTTTCTGCGCCATTACCCAGCTGGACTCGCCGCCCCTCCCGCCGCCGTACGTGCAGCGCTTCATCCAGATGGCATTTGCTCCGGACGAGTGGGCTCCGAGGGGGCTGGGCCTGCCCCTGGTGTTCGCGTACAACCTGGCCGCGTGGTTCCTGGCGGTGCTGGTGGTGCTGCACGGGATGGCGCTCGCCGCGCGCCTCCGCGTCGGCGGGGACGGGCGTGGCGCGTATGTCCGGCTGGCGGCGCCAGAGCGCGTGCGTGCGTGGCAGATGCTGCTGCTGGCGTGCGCGTTGACCGGCGTGGGGGCGTGGGCCGGCGCCATGGCGCGCGATCGATGGCTGTCGGAGGCGGAGCAGGTCTTCTACGCCGCCATGTCCGCCGCGAGCACGGGCCGTCCGTTGCCGCCGGGCGTGGGGTTTTCCATGGTGGAGCGCCGCGGCAGGGAGGACGTGCAGGTGAATCCCGGACCACGCTTCTCCGTCGATGTCGATCCGCACCTGGCGGGCGATCACTTCCTGGACCGTTTCGTGGTGCCGTTCAGGTACGGCGGGTGGGTACGGTTCCCGTCGGGTCCCCGCTTCGAGTTCACCGTCTGGCCCGAGCGCCTGACGGGTGGGTGGAACGTCGATCTGTATGACGAGAACCTCTTCAGTCGTGATCGGCGCCATCGCGGGTGAATGAAACGACGACGGCCGCGGACGATCGCCCGCGGCCGTCTCGCACCTGCGCGACGCGCTGGGTCTTTCCCGCGCGCGAAGCCGCTGGCGGTGTCGATTTCCGGCGTGGCCGTTCGTCGGATGGGTAAGAAGGCCGACGACGATCCACATCGACCCGGAGACCCACCCATGCGCAAGCTCGCGGTAAACACCTTCATCAGCCTGGACGGCGTAATGCAGGCCCCCGGCGGGCCGGAGGAAGACCCCACCGGCGGGTTCCCGCACGGCGGCTGGTCGTTCAACTACTGGGACGACGTGATGGGGCAGGTGATGGACGCGGCTATGGCGACGCCCTGCGACCTGCTTCTCGGCCGCAGGACGTACGAGATCTTCGCGGCGCACTGGCCCTACTCCACCGAAGAGCCCGCGGCCTCATCCCTTAACGCCGCGCACAAGTACGTCGCGTCGCGCACGCTGGAGCACACGACGTGGGGACCTGCGACGCTGATCCGCGACGTGCCGGCGGAGGTGGCGAAGCTAAAGGCGCAGGATGGCGTGGAGATCCAGGTGCACGGCAGCTCCGACCTGCTGCAGACCCTGCTGAAGCACGACCTGGTCGACGAGCTGCGCGTGTGGACCTTCCCGGTCCTGCTCGGCGGCGGAAAGCGGCTCTTTGGCGATGGCATCGCGCCGGGCGGCCTGAAGCTGGTGAGCTCCACAGTCGCCACCACCGGCGTGATCATCGCCACCTACCAGCGGGCCGGCGCGATCCCGTACGGCTCCTTCGCGCACGAAGACCCCACGCCGGAGGAAGTCGAGCGCCGCAAGCATCTGGGCGAGTGACCTGCGAAGAAAACGCAGCCACAGACGATCGCGTCCGCGGCTGCCGTTTTTTCTTCACTTGCGGATGGTGTCATTCTGAGGAAGGCGCACCCGCTGTCCTGTCCGGATATACCGATGCCATGCGAGGAAGAAGGTATCGTGCGGCGCCGGCCTCAGAATGACAGTAATCTCCCCGATCCGTTCGACGTCCCGCGCTCAGCGTTCCCGCATCCCGGCGCCGGCCAGGCAGGCGCGGACGTAGGCGGGCTCCACCGCCCGGCAGGCGGCGCGCACCGGCTCCGGATCGGTGTGAGCCAGGGTGAGCCGTGCGCCGATCATCTCGTAGCAGCGCGGCTTGGCGTCGCCCGGCACCTGGCGGCAGAAGTCGATCCCCGGCTCGATGCGCCAGTCCAGGTCCGTGAAGTACTCCACGCCGCCCATCAGGCAGTCCGTGGCGTGGGCGGGGTCGCCCTTCCGGCACTCCGCGATCATCCTGGGCACGTCGCCAAAGGTGCCCCCCAGGACCTGCTTGCCGAACCCCTGGTAGCAGGCGGCCACGGCGTTGGCCGGGGCTGCGTCGCAGCCCCGGAGCGCGCGGGCGTAGTCGGGCCAGGTCAGTGACATCAGCACCAGCGCCTGGTAGGCCCAGCACGAGGGCTGGTGGCCCGCATTAACCCCGCTGCACAACTGCTCGCGCTCCCTGCGGGCTGCGATCTTGGCCATGATGCGTCCGACGCCGTCCTGTTTGTCCGCGGCGGAGAGGCTGCGCATGGCGTCACTGTCGGCGGCGTGGGCCTCGTGGCTTTCCGCGCCATGCGCGTGGCCTATGCCCGGCCCGTCGCCCACGTTGATGGCCGTTGCGCCAATGGCGCGGATGGCGCGCTCCATGAAGATGCCGTCCTGGCACTCCCGCCGTGGCTGAGCCTCACGCAGCCCGTCGCAGACGTCGAGCGCCTGCCGGAAGTTGCCCGCGTGGTGCACCATCAGGCCGTGTCCCAGGCCGTGCCAGCACTCCATCCGCTCGAAGCCGCGGACGCCCCGCCCGGCGCAGACGCTTTCCACAGAGGCACGGTCGATGGTTCCGCCCTGGAGAAAGTAGCCCTCCAGCACGCCGTGAAAGCATCCTGACTGGAACCGCGGCGTGCACTCCCCGATCACGGCCAGGTCGTTTCGCTTCTCCATGACGTACCGGCCGGCGGCATGCGCCAGCTGGTGTCCTTGCGCGCGAATCAACGGGTCCCGGTTGGCCAGCCGCTCCATGGTGTCCAGCGCCGCGCGGAGGCCCCGGTCGCGCGCCGTCAGGAACACCGACGCGACGTCCAGGTCGTGTTCCGTGACGCGCGTCCAGTCCACCCCCGGCTCCGCGTCCGCCTGCGCGGCGAGCGGAGCCGCGCCGGCGGCGGTCATCAGGAGTCCCAGGATGGCGGCGAGTCCGGCCTTGCACTTCATGATCGGCATCCTTCGGCTCAGGTTATTCGGCTGGATGAGCGCGTTTGGTGAATTTTACATCCGAAAATGATTGTGCAGAAGGGGCTGTGATCGCTCGCGCGATTTTCTGTCCGAGTTGCTTCTCGCCCGAAGCTCCTTGCTCACAATTCAAAGTCTGGCGATGTTCTCTCCGTCCAGCATTTTGTTGCTTCAGGTGAAGATGAGAGCGAGATCGGAGGGTGCGTGACAATGCCAGAGAAACGCGAGGTGTCGGCCGAGATGACGGAGGATGCTGCTCTGGTAGTTGCGATCCAGGAGGGCGAGACGAGCGCCCCCGTCTCGCGAGAGGATGTCTTCGACGAATTGGAAGCCCGCGCGTAATGGCGATGGCCAACAGCAATCGGAAGCTGCTTTCGATCCATCCGGGCGAGGTCTTGATTGAGGACTTCCTGGTTCCGCTTGGTTTGTCGCAGTATCGGCTCGCGCAGGACCTCAGCGTTCCTCCGCGCCGCATCAACGAGATCGTCCACGGGAAGCGCGCGATCACTGCGGATACGGCGCTGCGGCTGGCGCGCTACTTCGGGACGAGCGAGCAGTTCTGGCTCAACCTGCAGTCGCGCTATGATCTGGATGTGGAGCGGGACCGGCTGGGTGCGCGTCTGGAAGAGGAGGTTACTGTCTTCGCGCCGCAAGCGGCATAGCATCACGGGGCGCGGCTGTGCTAGGGCGCGCTGGTTTGCACCGTGCAAACTGATATGAGGATGTTCTCGCGAGCCGGCGCACCCCTCGCGCGCGCCGCGGAGGCAGACGGTCAGGCACATGCGCTCCCCGCCTAAACACGACAGCCGCAGCCAACTCTGGCCCGCGGCTGTTCGCTTCGTCGCCCCCTGCTCGCTCCCAGGCGTCACACTCGCTGCCTGCGAGAGCCTGGTGGCGAACTAAGCCCTTGGACTCGGCCCAGGCGCCAGAGGCGGCGCGGGCGGTGCGCAAGTCGTCGGCAAACTCCAGCACGGCTTCAGCGACCTGCGGGTCCATCGCGAGCTCGTCGGCGCTGGTGCAGCGGTTGAGCTTGATGGTGGAGTGGCCCAGCGCCTCGAAGACGCCGAAGCGGTCCGTCAGCATCTGGTTGACGCGATGCGAGGTATGATGTATTATCCCACCATGCCTAAGACCAAAGTCGCCGTCACGCTTGAAGCCGGGCTCCTGGACGAAGTCGATGCGCTGGTGAGGCAGCATCGGTTCGCCAACCGCAGCCAGGCAATCGAAAACGCCGTCTCCGAGCAACTCGCGCGGCTGCATCGTACGCGGCTGGCTGAGGCGTGCGCGTTGCTGGACGCCGATGAGGAACGCGCGCTTGCGGAAGAGGGGCTGGCTGCGGACGTGGAACTCTGGCCGGAATACTGAGTCGTGCGCATTCGTCGTGGGGAAATTCGGTGGGCTGATCTGGATCCGGTGCGTGGACGAGAGCAGGCTGGGCGCCGGCCCGTGTTGATCCTGAGCGCCGACGTTTTCAACGACCGCTCTGGGACAGTGATCGCCGTCGCCGTCACAAGCCAGCCACAGCGAGCTCCCTATCCGCTCACGCTGGAGCTTGAGTCGGCCGATCTGCCGAAACAGTCGTGGGTCAAGATCAGCCAGATCCGAACGCTTGCGGTGGAACGCATCGGCGACCTCCTCGGCACGGCGTCTCCTGAGGAGCTTGAGCGGGTGGTCGATGGACTGACAGAGATCATCGGCTGACTACGGGAAGCCAATCGACGGTCAGTATGCGCGCTCACCTGTGTAAACACGACAGCCGCGGCCAACTCTGGCCCGCGGCTGTTTGATTGCTCGGCTCGCCTGCTGGCTTCAGGCGTCGTCCCCGCTGTCGGCGGGGTTCACCAGGCCCTTAGTCTCGGCCCAAGCGCCGGAGGCGGCGCGGGCGGTGCGCAGGTCGTCGGCAAACTCCAGCACGGCTTCGGCGACCTGCGGGTCCATCGAGAGCTCGTCGGCGCTGGTGCAGCGGTTGAGCTTGATGGTGGAGTGTGCCAGCGCCTCGAAGACGCCGAAGCGGTCCGTCAGCATCTCCAGCAGCCGCATGGGCGAGGCGGGGACGCCGGCATGGCTCGTCAGCATCATGCGCGAGCCTCCTTCCGCGCGCGGAGGGTGGGAGCGGAGCCTGCGGATGTGCGGGGTGCGCGCATGGCGATCTCCAATCCTCTTGACCCTGGCCGCGCAGCAGGGGTAGCTTGGGCGAGCGGGCGGCCTTCGGGTCGTTCCGTGTGTGAGGCTGGTCGTGTCTTCTTGGCGGGAGAGGCGGCCAGCCTTGTTCTTTCCCCTGCTGGTGAATAGTGTAATTCACCTGATCGGTCTTGTCAATGGAAAAATTCACCAGCTCTGGTGACGTGGACTACAAAGAAGCTACGGATCTGCTGTTCGAACGCATCACAGCGGCGGATCTAGCTGAGGAACTTGGCGTGTCTCAGAATGCTGTCGCACGCGCGCGCTTGGATCCGGAGACTCGCGACTTCAGACCCCCGCCTGCCGACTGGCGGCGGGCGATAGCTCAGATTGCTGAAAGGCGGGCTCGAACCCTGTTGGAGTTGAGCAGAAGTCTGAGAGTAGGATGAAGCTCGGTTTCCCGCGTTGCGAAGAAAAGGTCTGACACCTTCACGGAGCGAACTCCATTGATGAGTGGACTGCGAGCGAGCTTTGATCTTCTGCTTCCAGTGATTATCTGGGCCGGAGGCTTCTTTGCGGCTGACAAGATTCGCGACCGGATATTCGAGCAAGGTACAGATAGGGCTTCGTCGCGGATACTGCTGCGAGAGCTGATCACGCAGGCCTCGCTTTGCGACTTACCAAGGTTGGTACCGTCACGGCTAGAGTTCGGCTCCAACTTACTGGAGGAGAAATCAAGCAGGCGAGTCACTATTCGGCAAAGTTGGAGCCCAGTGGTATCCAACTCACGTTCGTTCCGCTGGTGACGAGTTCAACTTCGGGAAATTGGTTCGAGATTCGTCGCCGAGTTTCCAAGCAGGACACGACCGGAAACTTGATGTTCCGTTGGCCGGCGGGTGAGGAACTTGTTGTGCTCTCCTCTGAGCCGCGATTGAACCGCGGTAGCGTAGCGAATTGGAGCGTGTTTTTGGACAACGCGGCTGCTGATTCATTCGCAGACTCGAGGCGGCGCGAGCGCACGTATCGATGGTTGTACGCCTTATGGGGTGCCACCTTGATCGCGGGGTTGATCACTACCGTCCGGGCCGCTGTGAAAGCTGGCAAGCGTGTTTCTGGACCAAGTGCCACACCTGAGGAGGTGCTTGATCTTCTCG